>SLDM01000125.1 GCA_007125255.1 Phycisphaerales bacterium | reverse complement strand
GCACGATTCCCAGCACGGGGACCGCCAGCACCGCGCCGACCGGGGAGAAAAGAAAAGCGATCCGGCCAAGCGGATCGCGGGTCATTCGATTGAAGCATGCAGAAGGCATGCGACTATTATCCGCAGGATCAGCCCTTCGTCCAGCGGTTCCGGTTCCCCGCCATGCGAACCGAGCGGTCGGCATCGATAATCTGCTGAATCACCTGGTCGTTCAGACCGTTGGGGTGTCCCTGCCAGCGGACAATGCCCTGGCTGCACTTGATGAGGGCGTGGGGCACGCTGCGGATACCGATCGACTGGGTCATCCGCCGCCGGGGATCAAGCGCAATGTAGTACTCGAACCGGGAGGGGGACAGGTTTCGCTGCTGCAGCCCCTGCTGAAGCGCGCGGGGGGTTTCGTTGCTCAATCCGATCACGACCAGTTCATCGCGGAAGTTCACGGTGATCTCGTTCAGCTTCGGAATGGCGTTGATGCAGTGCGGGCAGTTGGTGCGCCAGAACTCGACCAGCACGACCTTGCCGTCCAGATCCGGCTCGCCGTTGACCCATTCGGTCACATCAAGCGGCGGTGCGGCCTTGCCCCGAACATCCGGCGTATTGCCGGTCGTACCAACATGACGCGGAAAATCCACGTCGAATGCTGCCGTCTCCGGCGAGAATCGATCCGGGAACTCGCCCGGCTCAAAGTCATCATCGAGCAGTGCATACACCGCCCGTTCCAGCCCCTGAAGATTTTGTGCGACCTCGCTGACCCGGCCGGCTCGGTCCACGACCAGGTTCACCGGTTCGCGGTAAATACCCAGCGCGTCGGAGTATTCACCCTCGTGGTCCACGACCACCGAGCCGTACTCGCCGAGAGCAAACGGGATAACAGGCTCCAACGAATCGGCGCCTTCCGGCGTGTGCAGCGCAATGATCTGCACGTCCACATAGGAGAACCGCTCCGACACCATCTCATGGATCGACCTGACCTGCTCAATCGAGTCGCGGTTGGTGCTGCTCCAGGACTGGAGAATCACCACCCGGTCGCGCAAGCTGTGCCATGATTCACAGCCGAGCTGATCCCAGCCGTGCCAGTCAAGCTCCGGCGGGAACTCCGGCGGGGCGTAGCCGCGCATCACCTGCAGGGGGATGAGATCTTCATCGGCGATTTCAAGCCGCAGTTCCGCGCCCTGATCACGCCGCGTATCACGGTGAGGTCGTTCGGAGACACTTGCCGGCGGAGCGCCGCGGCCCTGGGGACGCCGGTCCTGCGCCTCGGCGGAACTCGGCAGCGGACCGAGAGTGTCCAGCACCGCAAGCCCGATCCCGCAGATCGCCTGCGAAGTCCGAAAACGAGCAATTCTACCAACGTCCATGGGGTCTTCCTTTTCTGGCTCCGGTTCTGGCTCTGGCTCAGGATTGGGCTTGGTCTCGAAAAACGGCACAGGTTTTCGGCGCTGGCTCTCGACTCCCGCCCGCCAACCGGGATGCCGTTCTCCGAACAGGATACTTCCCACTCTGCGTCGGTTCCATCGGACGGTCGCTCCAGCGTTTCCGGTTTTCCCGGCCGAAGAGCTCACCGCAGGGGGAGAAGCTTCTCATTCAGCAAAATGATAGATGGATCCACATCGATGGCGCCGCCGCATGCATTCGCGGCACCCATCAGCGGAACGTCCCCCGCGCACCGTTTATTGCTCTTGAACCGAAACCGTCTCTCTCCGGCGATCGTTCCGCCCCAGGGCACCAATCGGAACCCGAACCGACCAGCGTCTGGAGGACCACGCCTCCGTGCCTTCTCACCTCGACGCCTGGACGCCTCCGCGGGCACGACGCGAAAACGCGGTCAGCCAACCGCACTCCACCCAACCGGTAGAATCGCCGACCTTCGCCCCTTCTCCCGGAGTTCTTCCCATGCGTTTTCCCTTCACCGGTGACCCGCGTCCGACCGGGCGCCTGGCCCGTTCGGTCCGGCGGATGATCGGATTCCTCTCCGCCGCGCCGGCCAACCCGATCGCGACCCGCCTCCTTCTCGCGATCGGCGCGGGGATGATTGCCCCGGCGTTCGCCACTGCACAGGCGCCGCCCGTGGACGGCATGCGGCCGGCGGATCTCCGGCGGCACGCCATCGTCGGCGCGACGGTCATCCCCCGACCGGGCGAAACCATCGAAGATGCCGTCATCATCATCCGCGACGGCGTGATCGAGGCGGTCGGCGAGGGACTCGAGGTCCCGGCGGGCTACCGCGTCTGGTCGGGCGAAGGTCTGACCGTCTATCCGGGTTTGATCGAACCGGCGCTGCTGATTGATCCGGGCCCGCGACCGGCCAGCACCGGACGGCACTGGAACGAGCGCATTCACCCCGAGATTCGCATGGCCGATCAACCCATGCCGAACGCCGCGGCGCGAAAGTCCCTGCGCGAACTCGGCTTCACCGCCGCCGCGGTCTACCCCGAATCGGGAATCCTGCGGGGCACGGGCGCGGTCATCGCCCTGACCGAGGATGAGGATCACCTGCGGACGTACCGCGAGCACGCCCACCTTGCCGGCGGGTTCGATTACGGCGGACAGTGGACCAGCGCGACCTATCCCGGCGCGCTGATGGGCGCGATCGCGCTTCTGCGCCAGACGCTCCTGGACGGGCAGTGGCACCGCGACCGCCGCGCGGTTTACGACCGCGGCCCGACCGGCCATGAACCGCCTGCGCGTTCCGAAGCGCTGGAATCGCTCGCCTCCGTTATCGAACGTCGGCAGCGGATCATCTTCGACACCAGCGATGAACAGAATGCCCTGCGCGCGGCGCGTATCGCGCAAGAGTTTGATCTGGACATGATTCTGCTCGGCAGCGGCATGGAGTTTCGGCGACTGGATGAGATCGCTTCGCTCGGCCTGCCGATCATCGTGCCCCTTCAGTACCCCGAGCGGCCGAGTGTGAACACACTCGAGCAGGCGGAATCAACTTCGCTGCGCGAACTGATGAGCTGGGAGCAGGCGCCGACGAACCCGCGGCGATTGATCGATGCCGAGGTGGAGATCGCGCTGACGACGCATCGCTTGCGGCAGAACAACACGTTCTACGCCGCGCTGCGCACCGCCATCGCGGTCGGGCTCGATCCCGACGATGCGCTCGCCGCGCTGACCACGAAGCCGGCGGAACTGCTCGAACTCGACCGGGTGATGGGCACGATCGAAGCGGGCAAGCTCGCGAACCTGGTTGTGGTGAAAGGTGAATTGTTCGATGAGAACGCGAGGATCCGGGCCACGTGGATCAACGGCCGGCGGCATGAAGTCTCCGCCGATCCGAAGATCGAACTGGTCGGCAAGGGTACGATGCGCACCACGCGGGAGCAGACCTTCGCGATCGAGATCGACACGAACCGCGCGCGAATCTCCCTCACGCCGGAAGGCAGGGACGACGCGATCCGGGCGCGGCAGGTCACGGTGCAGCGCGATCAGGTCTCCTTCATCATCGACGGCCGACCGTTCGAGCTGACCGGCTACGTCCGCTTCGGCGGGATCATTCACGAAAATCATCTCGCGGGCCACGGCGTGCTGCCGGACGGGACAACGTTCGG
>SLDM01000317.1 GCA_007125255.1 Phycisphaerales bacterium | reverse complement strand
CGAAACGCTCGGCTTCGTAAAGAAGCACGATGTTCCGCTCGGCGACACCGCTCGCTGGCTCACTCTCGTCGGAAGGAATGAGCCCGATGGCACGGAACTGCTCCTCGAACCGGATGGACACCCCGCAGCAAAGAAGTTCAAGGCCGCGATGGTTGAAGATGGTATTCCTATGGCCCAGTTCGGTGTGGATGACATCGAAGCGGAGCACCAGCGCCTGAGCAAAGCGGGCGTGCGCTTTACCCAGCCGCCGACCGACTTCGGCCCGGTGAAGACCGCCGTGCTCGATGACACCTGCGGCAACCTGATTCAACTGGCGCAGATGAAGGAGCAGCCATGAACATGGCTTCCGGAAAGTTCCTGTTTCTCGTCGCTCTCGCCGCGATCGTCGGTGGATGTACATCATCATCGCCCCGGCACGCCGAGCTCCCTCCCGTCCCGGAACCGGATCCCCAAACCGACTTCGCCACGACGCGCACCTTCTCCGCGCCGCCGGAGCGTCTCTGGCAGGCATGGACGGAGGGCGAGCTCCTGAAGCAGTGGTGGGGACCGCGCGGCTTCACCTCTCCCGTGGCGGAGATCGATCTGCGCCCCGGCGGCACCTCGCTGGTGGCGATGGAGGCGCCGCCGGAGTTCGGCGGAAGGACGTACTACAACACGTGGACGTACACGACCATCGTCCCCCCCCACCGCCTTGATTTTCTGGCCCGCTTCTCCGACGAAGAGGGCAACCCGGTTCACCCGTCGGAACAGGGACTGCCCCAGGGCATTCCCGCCGAAGTGCCGCACGTCCTCATCTTCGAGCCGACCGATGATGGGGGCACGCGGCTGACCGTCATCGAGTACGGCTACGAGTCGCAAGAGGCGATCGACCTCTCCCGGCAGGGACTCGAGCAGTGCCTGGACAAGCTCGCCGAGACACTTGCGCCATAGCTTGCGCCATAATCAGGTTGCGTGCATCAGCCCGGCGCCACGGGGCCGCTTCGGATCGGGCCGAAGCGAACCATCATCAGAAGAGACTCTTTTCAGGAGAACACACCATGAAATGGATCACACTCATCGTCGTCGCCGCAACTCTGGCCGCCGCCGGCTTGGCGCCGGGCACACTGCAGGCTCAGGAAGGGCAGGAGCAGCGCGCCGAGCAGCATCCATCCGCGTTCCTTCAGAAGCTCGTCGGTGAGTGGTCCGTGACCACGTACGCCGTCATGGATCCGGATCAGGATCCCTATCGCTTCGAGGGCCGGGAAACCGGGCGCATGCTCGGCCGGCAGTGGTTCGTCTCGGAGTTCTACAGCGAGGTCGAAGGCGTCGTGATCGAGTCGATCCTCACGATCGGCTACGACCCTGCCAAGGAAAAGTTCGTTGCCAGCTATGCCAACTCCAACCAGCCGATGCTCTGGACGTACGAAGGCACCCTCAATGACGAGGGGACAAAGCTCACCCTGAAGACCGAAGGTCCGTTCATGGGCGATCCCGATCAGACCGCCGAGTATCGTGTGCTCATCGAGCGCAGGGATGCCGATCACTGGACCATGGGCTCGCAGATCCACGTTCCGGATGAGGAGGAGTGGTTCGAGTTCCTCAGTTTTGTGTATGAGCGAGAGAAGGGTGACGAAGTGACGGAGTGACGAAGAAAGGCACGGAGGCACGGAGGCACGGAGGCACGAAGGCACGGAGGGGGAGTGACGAAGGGCCACAGGGATCTGGAACAGGGTGCCACGGCCAGCGAGCGCAGCGAGTCGGCCGTGCGAGATGCAACGACCGTCCGATGCCGCAATCTTCCGCCCGGTGCGCCGGGTGCCGTGGTCTGAGCGGAGCGAAGGCCGAGTCATTTCGCCGTGGCGGACGAACTGTCCCTGTCCAACCGCATGTGTGTGTGTGATGAAGGTCTCGTCCGCCTGACCACCATGACGGCCGATACGTCCGTGCCCCAGACTGCGCTCCGGCCCCCCAGCAGGTGGGGCGGCGGGGTGGTCAGAGCGATGCAGCATGTCCGGGGCGGTTTCGAGCCGCACACGACCGGCGACGCTTCCGGTGCTCGTCTCCCGCCGATCCCCTCCGCCATGGCTCGGGTTACGTGTTCTCTGCGCCCTTCGGAAGCAGCGCAGAGACATTGGTGTCTGTCCCTCGGGAACCGTCGTCGAACACCGTCAGGGTACGGACGAACCAATTCATCCCGGTACCGAGGGCCGACCACGATTCGCCGTCCCATTTCGCGATGCGGTTCGCGCTCACCCCGCCCGCCGCGGTGAACTCACCGCCGGCGTAGAGGGCCGGCCCGGACCCGGAATTGTCGTTGAGCTCCGTCAGGGCTTTGACCCAGTTGTTCGTCCCCGGCTGGCCGATCGCGTTGTCCCAGTGCGGTTCGCACGCTTCATCTGCCGCGGCGGACGCGACCATCGCACTCGCTACCAGCGCCGCGGCCGGCATCAGCGCACCACTGCACACACACACAGCGAGTGGTGTACTCGACATCATCAACGCATTCTTCAACATGGCGCACTCCTCCCGAACAGGGTCGCGGGTGAGGTGAATATCAATAAATTACCCCGCTCGGGGGCAAGGGCAAGCGCGAAATCGACAGCGCGGGCGACTCCGGCGGCAAGACGGTCGTTCCATCTCGCACGGCCGACTCGCTGCGCTCGCTGGCCGTGGCACCCGGCTGAAGAACGTCCCCTCCCCCCCTTCGTCACTTCGTCACTCCGTCACTTTCCCTCTGTCCCTCCGTGCCTTCGTGCCTTTCACGCTTCGTCGCTCCCACTAGCCATTTTTTTACAGAACTGTACGATCGCAGCTATGGCACGAGCGGACTATCAGGCGATCCTGGAAGAGATCACCGAGGAGATCAAACCCGAGTTCGGGCGCGGCGTCGTGGCGGACTACATCCCCGCCCTCGCCGGCGTGCCGGCAGAGAAGTTCGGCATGGCGGTGGCGACGGTCGACGGTGAGGTGTTCCGCGTCGGCGATGCCGATGAACCCTTTTCGATCCAGAGCATCTCCAAGGTGCTCACGCTCACCCTCGCCTTGAACTTCGTCGGGGAGGCACTCTGGCAGCGGGTCGGGCGCGAGCCCTCCGGTACCGCGTTCAACTCGCTCGTGCAGTTGGAGTACGAACAGGGCATTCCCCGCAATCCCTTCATCAACGCCGGCTCACTGGTCATCACCGACATCATCTGCTCCCGGGCGGAGGATCCCAACGCGTTGATCCTGAACTTCGCCCGGCATCTGGCCGGGCCGGACAGCTTCACCTACGACCTGGACGTGGCCCGATCGGAACTCGAGCACGGCGACCGGAACATCGCGCTGGCCCACTTCCTGCGGAGTTTCGGCAACATCAAGAACGAGGTCGACGCCGTCGTCGAAGCGTACTTTCATCAGTGCGCGATGGCGGCCTCGTGCGTGAGCCTGGCGAAGGCGTTCCTGTTCCTGGCGAACCGGGGCGTCTCGCCGCGCACCGGCGATGTGATCGTACCGGAACGCCGCGCCAAACGAATCAACGCGATCATGCTGACCTGCGGCATGTACGATGCGGTCGGCGACGTGGCGTTCCGGGTCGG
>SLDM01000331.1 GCA_007125255.1 Phycisphaerales bacterium | reverse complement strand
TGTGGTCAATCGAGACCGCCATCAGGTCGCCCGCCGCGATGAGAACGCCCGCCACGGCCCACGATCGAAATCGTCGCTTCATCATGATTGATCCTCCACAATTGGCACGAGGTTGTGCATGCACCCAGGTTCGTGCGCGGCGAGATTGAGCGGTCCTGCCGCCAACCGGGAAGTATGCGTCCGCTACGGCCCCGGGCAAGAAAATTCCCCCGACGATCCGCGCGGCCCGACCGAGGCCGCGCGATATCGCGCGATATCATGCCTCACTCATCCGTTCGCCGCGAGCCGCCCACGCCGAGATGCCGATGATGCAGACCCTGACCGAGATCCGATCGCTGCTCGCCGAACGGGGGCTTCGGCCGAAGCACCGGTTCGGACAGAACTTTCTGCACGATCAGAATCAGCTTCGCAAGCTCCTCGACGCCGCGGCCGTGGAATCGGGCGACCTCGTTCTCGAAGTCGGTCCCGGCACGGGGACGCTCACCGAAGCGCTGGTCGAGCGCGGCGCCGAGGTGATTGCCTGCGAGCTCGATACCGATCTGGCGTCGATCGTTGCCGAGCGGCTGGGGGACCGCATCGTCCTCATCCGGGGCGACTGTCTCGGCTCTTCCCGCTCGCTCAATCCGGCCCTGACCGAACTCATCGCGGGACGGCCGTTCAAGCTTGTTGCCAACCTGCCCTACCAGGCCGCGAGCCCGCTGATGTCGACGCTTGCGCTCCATCACCGGAACTGCACGGGTCAGTTCGTGACCATTCAGCGCGAAGTCGCGGATCGGCTGCTCGCTTCGCCGGGTACGAAGGCGTACGGTCCGCTGACGATCATCATCCGGGCGTGCGCCGAGATCGAGCGCATCGGCACCCTGTCGCCGCAGTGCTTCTGGCCTGCACCGGAAGTCACCAGCGCGATGGTCGCCATTCGCCACAAGGCCCACCTGCCGATGGACGATCCGGCCCGCTTTGCGCGGTTCGTCACCCGCCTCTTCACCAAGCGCCGGAAACAGCTCGGCGGGTCGCTTGGCCGCGACGTTCTTGAACGCGCGGCCATACCGGGGATTGATCCCTCCCTGCGCCCCGAAGCGCTCACCGTCGAGCAGATCGTGAAGCTGTCGGCGCATGCGGGTTGATCGAGCCTCCGCGGCGGCGGACGCTCTTCTCTCTTTTGCCGAGTGGATCTACTCAGCGCGCCAGACGCGCGAGAGAGTAGAGAGTAGAAAGGAGACCGAGGAGAGTCGGAGCATGTTCCATGCGTGCGCCGGTGTAACTCCGTGCATTCGGTGCGATGCTCTACTCTCTACTCTCTCCTCTCTCCTTTCTCCTCTCTCTTGCCGCTTCGCGGCAAGAAAACCGCGGTCTGCTTGTCGGGTTTGAAACCGACACTGAGGTAAAGTTCCCTGGCCGCTTCGTTGGTCGGTGCGAAGCAGAGCTTGATTCGCTCGGCGCCCGCTTCTTCGAGCAGGTTGATCCCGGCGGTAAGGATGTGGCGAGCGAGCCCGCGCCGCTGGTGTTCCGGTTCGGTACGCATGGGTTCGACAAGGCCCGTGGCGGTTTCGGGGTCAAACCAGAACAAGCCGTACGCAGCGACGCGCGTGCTGGCGTCCAGCACGAGAAGGTCGAGTTCAGGGCGATACAGCGAGGTCTGCCGAAGGCGCGATTCAAGATCGGGACCGTTTCGATGAATCATGTGATGCGGGCGGTCCAGCGTGTCGAGGCGGCTGTACAGCCGGTAGTCCGCGTCAAGCGAACCGACAGGCGTTCGATCGGCTCGCGTCAACCACGCATCAACGACCTTGAGCAGATTGTCCCGCTCTTCAATGAAGCCATGGCCGATCAGTACCTCGCGCAGGACGTGATCGGCGCGGTCGATCACGACCTCGACGGATTCGAACCCGAGTTCGCTGGCGTGAGCAAGCCCCCGCTCGATGACATGTCTGACCCGGTCGGGGTTCGCGTTCGGCATGACGATCGGGTCGAGGGCGACCCCATCACCCCAGTCAGTGATGATCACAGCCGCTTCCGGACGACCGGCGCGATCAAACCAGAAGAGTTGAGGAACACGGTCGGTTGAACGCGGTGTACGCCACCACCAATGCAGGTCAGCGGCTTCCAGCAACCCTGCCGTGGGATGAATGCTGCGAACCCGGTGAAGGAGTGTGGTCGCAGTCTCCAGGTACTGAAGACCAACGCGATGCTGCTCTTGCATTGACTGGTTTCCCGGAACGATGGCTCAGGGGAAGGTCATTGTGCGGCCGAATGCCAGGGGGCACCGGAGCGGGCGCAGGTGACGTTCCGGCTCAAATCCGCGCGGGGTCGCCGGTCCGGTGCACCGTCTTGCTCGCCACGGTCGCTCTCTGCCCCACGACCAACCGCGAACAATCTCTCGATCTTACCACGAAGATCGCGTTGAGCACGAAGGATTCAAAGTACGAAGCCGGTCCAGCGCGGTGTAGGGTCGGCGGCGCGCCTCGGTTGCGGCGGCCCGTTGGGCCGGTCCTTCCTCGTCCCGAAGGGTGCCTCAGCCGCGAGCGTAGATGAGGACATCGTCCGGGCACCACACGTAGCCCGCGTGTGACCGGTAGCCCCTGAGCCACAGCACTCCGTCGATGCGTCGAAGATAGAACCCCTTGGGCGTATCATCGCTGTCGTCGAGCGGAGCCGAGATGATCGTGATCGAGCCCGGGGGCGCTCGGTGCCTGGTCGCAGGAAAACCGACGGAACCTTCGGCTTGGTCCAGGAACTGAAGTCTCAAATGCGGCCCCAGTTCAAGCGGGCACTCGACGAACCCTGACGCGAGCGCTCGCGCGGTCAGTTGATCGTGCGTGGCGCCTTCTGCGAAGCCGAGATCGTCCACCGTAAGGGCCGCGACCTCGATGACCCTCCTTCGGCTCATGGGCGTGAACCGTCGATCTTCGAACAGAGCCTCGGCCGCCTGGTTGAGCCGGACCTGGCGGTTTCGGAGGGCCTGAAGCAGTTGGCGCTTGTCCATACCGCCGAGGCGCACGGAACTCGGAACACGCGGGTCACACATACGCTCGCTCCTCTCGCGCGTCGGCCGAACGGCAATGCGACTCTGCTGCGGGGGCGTTGCGTAAACGCCCTCCGGCATCGAAAGCAGTGTCCGCCGGAGGCGGGCACGAGCAGCGGTGGGGGACAAGGACCCGATTCGCCGCCAGGTTCGGATCTTCGCCTGTCTCTACCACAGTGGATCCAGAGAGGATGGAGAAATTCACCGATCCAGTCATGAGATCCCCATCAATATCTTCCTCTGTGCTCTCTGTGTACTCTGCGGTGATCCGCGTTGTTATCGATGTTTGTCTGTATCGTAGTTCGCTACGGTCAGAGCACAAAATTCCCTCAGGCGATCCTCCGGCACTGACGCACCAACGTTAAGCGGGCAACCGGGATCACCTGCGTCGCACCACTGCAGAATCATTCCGTCCCTCGGAACGTGTCAATGAGAATGAGGCGCGCCGCTTCATGATGCAGGCACTCGCTTTCGGGCGCTGCGGTGAGTTTCGCGGCGATTGACGACCATCGCGTGATTCGGAGCTGTTCGCGCCGCG
>SLDM01000330.1 GCA_007125255.1 Phycisphaerales bacterium | reverse complement strand
CGTGCGGACCGCGCTGGAGCCCGGCGCCGACGACGATGAAGTCGACCTGGCGATCACGATGCTCGCCGAGCAGCGTGAGCTGTTCACCGATCGGTTCGGTGAGGTTGATTTCGGCCAGTTCGATCCGGCTCAGGATGAAGATGACGCGTTCGCCATTGCGGCGCAGTTGCAGAAGACCGTCGATTCGCTGAGCCGGGATGATCAGGAGTCGTGGATTCGCGCGATGAACTCGTTTGAGATCGCCCTGCGGCGAGTTCCGGTTCCGGAGGGCGTGACGCTGCGCGGCACCGTGCTGTACGGCTGGGAGATCGCCGACCGGGCCGTCCAGCATATCGCAACGATCAAACGGCCCAGCCGTTTCGATCGACCGACGCAGTGGGTGTTCATCATCTGCCTTCCCTTTGCGGGATACTACTTCTACGCCTACCTCGCGGCGCGCAAGAGAGCCGGGCAGTACCGGATGGATGACGATGGCACCCTTCACTTTCCCGCGGGCAAACTGAGCCGGGATGAGATTGCCGACATTGATATGAGCATCTGGATGAAAAAGTCCATTGCCCACGTGATCGGCCGGAATGGCGAGCGGGTGGCGCTCGACGACTACAAGTTCGGCAACATCCACCTCATCGTGGGTTCGATTGCCTCGCGATTCTATCCGGATCAATGGGATCAGCAGGCGCGGGATCTCGAACTGCAGCGCCGGAAGGCCAAGGCCGGCTCGTCGAAGGAGACCGATCTCAAAGAGGGCGATGCCCATGATTCGACTGGCGATTCGGCTGGCGATTCGGCTGGCGATCCGGCTGGCGATCCGGCCGCTGAATCGGCCGCTGCGCCGGAATCAGGGGACCGGGCGAAGCGCGAGGAGTCCTGAGACCGCTCTCGGTGGATCGTCCGCCCTCCCTCTCGCCCCCTCCCCCCCGCGCGATCGATCCCCCCGTTTTTTTCCGGGGTGAGGGCAGCGGGGGCGCCCGTGCTATAATGGGGCTTTCCCTTCAAGACTTCATCGATCTGTCATGTCGCAGCCACGAGATTACTACGACATTCTGGGCATCGCGCGCGATGCATCCGAAGAGGAGATTCGCAGGGCCTACCGCGTTCTGGCGCGAAAGTATCACCCTGACGTCAACAAGGACCCGGACGCGAGCCAGCGGTTCTCCGAGGTGACCGAAGCGTACGATGTGCTCTCTGATCAGGAGAAGCGGCAGCAGTACGATCGCCTCGGCCATGCGGGGGTGGCCGCCGGTCCGGGAAGTGCCGCCGGTGCGGGAAGCCCCGGCGGAGCGGGAGCGCGATGGTCGACCAGCCGCGCCGAGGGGTTCGATCCCGGCCAATTCGGCGATCTTTTCGAAGATCTCTTCGGCGGCGGGATGAGAGGCGGCGCACCCTTCGGAGCCGGGCGGGCCGGAGCCGGTCCCGGCGGCCCGCGCGGCGGACCGATCCCGCGAGCCGGGCGGGACGTCCACCACACGGTTGCCGTCACGTTTCTGACCGCGGTCTCCGGCGGCCGGGAGACGATTCGCCTCACCGATGCGAGCGGACCCTCGCGAGAGATCGACGTTCGCATTCCGGCCGGCATCGAACACGGTTCCCGGCTGCGGATCCGGGGGCAGGGACAGCCCGGCCAGCAGGGTGGCAGGTCCGGCGACCTGATCCTCACGGTTCACGTGGGCAGGCACCACTTCTTCCGGCGCGAAGGATTGAACATCCTGTTGGAGGTCCCGATCTCCCTGGCGGAGGCGGCGACCGGAACCGACGTGACGATCCCGCTGCTCGAGGGGACCGCCGAGCTCCGCATTCCTCCGGGCACCTCCAGCGGCCGCAAACTGCGCTTGCGGGAAAAGGGAATCTGTGCGGCCGACGGTCGGGTCGGCGACTTCCTGGCGGTGGTGCAGGTGATCGCTCCCGAACAACTCACCGAGACCGCGCGGAAGGCGGTCGAGATGCTGGCCGGCGAGTTGCAAAATCCAAGGGAATCGGCACCATGGGCCGATCTGATCAGGGAGCGATCAGATGATTCGTGATCGGTGATCGCGCGATGCCACGTGGGTGAGGCCGAGTGGGGGCCGATTCCTCCGGAATGATCGCTCGACGGGCGCCCCACCCGATCTGAACGAAGGAGAAGGCCAGCCATGCTTCGCGAACAAAAGCGATTCTTCCGCAGCGTGCTCATCCTCTGTGACGGACTGGTCGTTATCGCCGCGTCGATCCTGGCCTACATCATCCGGTTTCACTGGATGAGCACGATCGAAGCGAATCCGACGTACATCACCCACGCCATTCCGGTCCTGGCCACCCTTCCCATCATGATGGGGGCCATGTTCTGGGCGGGACTCTATCAGCCGCGGCGCGATCAGAGCTTTCTTCGTGAGGCGAGCACCATCATCAAGGCCATGGTGATCGGTGTTCTCCTGACGTTTGTCTTCGTGCAGCTCTTCAGCAAGGCGCTCTTCAACGGGCACGACTTCAGCCGCGGCCAGTTCGGCATCTATCTCGGACTGGCCATCGCCATGATGCTCATCTGGCGATTCGGCTTCCGCGTCTTTCTGCGCATCCTGCGATCCCGTGGGTGGAACCTGCGGCACGTGGCGATTGTCGGCACCGGGCGGCTCGGCCAGGTCGTCTGCCACACGCTTCGCCGGAATTCCTGGACCGGCATCAACCCCTCGATCTTCATCAGCCATCACGGTGAAACGAGCCGCAAACGATGCCTGAACCTTCCTGTACACGGCGGGCTGAACGATCTGGAACGCATTCTCGATGAGCACGATATCTCCGGCGTGTTCCTGGCCCTGCCGAACCGGATGTCCTCGGAGACCGGCAATCTGGTTGCGCGTCTCGAGCGTTATCCCGTCGATGTGCGCATCGTGCCGGATATGAATCCGAAGTTCCTTCCGATCAATATGGCGGCGCACGAACTGGAAGGCATGCCGATCCTGTCCCTGCGCGAATCTCCGTTGTCGGGATGGGGGCGGGTCACCAAACGGATGCTGGATATCGCGGGCAGCCTGGCGGCACTGGCGATCTTCGGTCTGCCCATGCTGATCATCGCCTGGCTGGTCAGGCGTTCCGGACCCGGTCCGGTGATCTTCCGGCAGGAACGCATGAGCATGAACGGCCAGTGCTTCAAGATCTACAAGTTCAGAACCATGACCCACGTCACGGCCGAGCAGCAGGTCCTTCGCGACGCCGGCAAGGGCACCGAAGCGTGGACGAGGGAGAATGACCCCCGCATCACGCGGATCGGCGCTTTGCTGCGGAAGACCAGTCTCGACGAGCTGCCGCAGCTCTTCAATGTGCTGATGGGCGAGATGTCGCTCGTCGGACCGCGCCCGGAGCGACCGGAATTGATTCGGCAGTTCCGGGAGGATTGGCGCGGATACATGCTGCGGCAGAACGTCAAGGCCGGCATTACCGGCTGGGCGCAGGTCAACGGGCTGCGCGGCAACACCTCTCTGCGCAAGCGGCTCCAGTACGATCTCTTCTACGTTCGCAACTGGTCGCTCATGTTCGATATCCGGATTCTCTGGATGACGATGTTCAAGGGATTCGTGCATCCGAACGCACAGTAATGCCCCCCCCACCCGGTCCACTGGTGTCCACCGGTGTCCGCTGGTGTCCACCGGGGGCACAGTTCAGTGCCGGGGGCCGGTCATCTCGGGCGACCGTACCGACGGATGGCGTCCTGAACGGTGCGGTGAATCAGAACCGGCTGCCGGAGCATCTGCCAGAAGGTCTCGAAGGTGTCGCTGCCGGAAGTCGCAAAGCCGAGCGTTCCGAGGTTGAATGCGCGTTCCCGGACGCGCCGCCAGATGACGGTGTGCTGGATGGATCGCAGCGACGTTTCGAAGATGCGCACGCGCAGCACGCCGGACCGGGTGAGGATCCGTCGATCCGTCAGCAGATAGACCCGGTTGAACCAGTCGAGGGTCTGCCATCCCAGGCGGCCGGCGATCAGGAGGAAACCCAGGAGATACGCCTGGGTTTCGGTCCACGGCAACCACGGCACGAGCGCCGCGAGCTGGGCCGCAACGAGCGCAATCACCATCAGGAAGAGTACGCCGGTTGCCGGCGCGAGCACGATGAAGAGGGGGCTCGGCCGAATGGCCAGCAGGATGATCTCATCATCACGAATCAACTCCCGTACAAAGGCGGGGGCGGTGTCCGATTCCTCCGGGACCGCTTCAACGCCCCCGGCATTCAGACAGCGTTCCGGCGCGAGGTGCCCGGTGCCGGAGGTACCCGGCAACGGAGCTGGCGCGGGTCCGCACGCCACGGCTGCCTTTCTGGAACGACCGGCCGTCACAGCGCCTCCCGTTTCAACGTGACGACATCGGGCAGGTTGCGGTAGTAATCGTCGTAGTCAAGCCCGTACCCGACGACGAACTCATCGGGAATGTCAAAGCCGATGTACTCGCACGGGGTCGTCATGGCGGATTCGATCTGCTTGCGCAGGAGCACGCATGTCCACACCGAGCGGGGCCCGCGGCCGGTGATCGCCTGCCGCACCAGGCGGATCGTGTTGCCGGAATCGAGAATGTCATCGACGATCAGAATGTGGCGGCCGGAGAGATCATCGGGAAGTTCACTGACGATCTTCACACCCTGGCTTTCGGTGCTCTTGCCGGGGTAGCTCGAGGCGGTCAGCATTTCGATGCGGAGTTTCTGCGGCAGGCATCGCATGAGATCCGCCACGAAGATGATGCTTCCGGTCAGGATCGGTACGAGCAGAATCTCACCGTCCTCATCAAGCCTCGCCAGGTCGCGGCTGATCTCTTCACCCAGTTCCACAATGCGTCGGGCGATCTTCTCGCGGGAGATCAGTACTTTATCGATGTCACTTCGCACGGCGAGCATAGTGTATCGCGCCACCTGTCATGTGCCGATCGCACGCCAACCCCCGCTCCCCCCAGCCCCGGTTCATTCATTCATCACCGATCCACTGCTCAAGCCGCCTCTGGATCTCTTCCGCGTGGGCGCCGGTTCGCAGGGCCGCGACGTCCCGGGGCGTCAGGCCCGTCTCGTTGGCGCGATGAGGATCGCCGCCTGCTTCAAGAAGTTGCCAGACGATCTCCGGAGTGCTCGCCGCCACCGCCCACCACAGCGCGGTCGCGTCATCTCGGGAAGTGAGGTTCGTGTCTGCGCCGGCACCGAGCAGCAGATCAACCTTTTCCTGATCCTGCAGTGAGACCGCAAGCATCAGGGCGGTGATTCCGTCATGATCCTGATGGTCGACCGGTGCCCCGGCCTCCAGCAGGAGCTTGACGCTTGCGGCTTCGCCATAGTGTGCGGCCCAGTGCAGCGGCGTGTAGCCGTTTGGCGCTTCGATTTCGATCGCCGCACCGGCTTCGAGCAGCAGACGCACGATCTCCGCCGAACGGTACTGCGCTGCGAGTCCGAGGGGCGTCAGTCCGATGTCGGTCATGCGTTCGAGGTCCGGATCGTAGCGGAGCGCGAGTTCGACCCGCTCCGGCTCCTGGCGCAGGACCGCGTTGGCGAGCACGCCGGTATCGCCGTGGTCGACTGCGTCCACATCGGCGCCGACCGCGAGGAGATGTCGCATCGCGCTGATTGTGCCGTGCGCGGTGGCGATGAGCAGGGCCGTGCGGTCAAGCTGCTCGCGGGCTTCCAGCGCTGCGCCGTGCTCGATCAGAAGATCGATGCACGGCTCGCACCCGGACCGGGCGGCAGACATCAGGGCGGTCCACCCCTGCGCGTTGGATCGATCGGCCTGCGCTCCGGCATCGATCAGCAGCCGCATGACCTCCTCGTGCCCGTACCATGCCGCGCGCATCAGGGGCGACTGGCCGGCCGGCGGTGTGGGATCGGGATCCGCGCCGGCCTCCAGCAGCTGCGCCACCAGCTCCGGATGGCCGCGGCGTGCCGCCAGGTGGAGTGGTCGTTGGCTCTCGGCGTTCTCGATGTCCGGGTCAGCCCCGACCCCGATCAGCGCTCTTGCATTGGCCGGCCGGTCCATCTCGAAAGCCCAGTGAAGCGCGGTGGCTCCCCGGGCGTCGCGCCGGTTGACCGCGGCGCGGGAGTGAAGAAGGACACCGATCGATTCCTCGTCACCGAACGCCGCCGCGACCATCAGCGGCGTCATCCCGCCGTAATACGGATCGCGCGGGTCGATCGGTTGATCCACATCGGCGCCCCCGGTGATCAGCGATCGCAGGGCGGCCAGGTCTCCGGCCCGGACCGCTTCGTGCAGCGCCGGCCACGCCGCGCTCGGCCGGTCGGGGCGCAGCCCGCGCATGGACTGCCACTGCACGAAGGTCGCGGCGACGAAGAAGATCATGACGATCAGTCCGAACAGGATGATGATGCGTCGGCGCATGGGTTTCCGCTCAAGTTTCGGTTCGAAAGACGCTCCGTTCGAACCGGACTACTCTACCAGCTCAGATCGCCGCACTCCGGACAGCGGTCGCTGAACTCAAGGCCGCGCAGGTCGTAGGCGCAGTTCGGGCACCGTCCCGAGCGGCGAAGCCGGCGAGCGCGAAGGGCAACCCTTCTCTGGATGCGGGTGACGGCAAAGTGCAGGCAGACCAGCGCGATCGCCGCGCCGAGATAGAGCAGAGCCCACCAGATCATGGCGTTCCCGAGCCAGCGCAGCGGGTAGACGGTGACGTGAGACTCGACCTGATGGGCCTGGACCAGATCCTGCGGGGCGCGCTTCTCGGAAAGTGCGGCGATGATCGCCCTCCGGGCCCCGTTTTCGTCATCGAGCATCCGCCACCGGGTGCGGCCGCGCTCGCGATACAGTTCGACCTCGCCGTCGATCGGCAGATCGACGCGGGAGGTGGTCAGCGGCCAGCCCCGCTCTGCGTGCCGGGCGTACAGCCGGAACTGGCCGGCGGAGATTCCCCGCTCATCCGGCGCGGGTGACTCGGTGCTCCGGGGCAGGTGCGACGGCCTTTCGTCGGCGAAATCATCGAAGATGGCGGTATGGGCGTGATCCAGGTCACGCCAGATCGTGCCGTGGTGCATCTCACCCGCGATCGGCCGTTGCAGGACGAGGTTCATCAACGCGACGATCGGCAGGGTGGCCAGCAGCGTCACGGGAAGTGCCGCGTCGCGCAGACGCGTCCAGAGACTCCGCTCCCGCCGGGCCGAGTAGTAGTCGATGGCGTGAAGTTTCCTTCGAAGCACCCGCAGCATGATCATGACGATAGCGTCGGCGCGGGGAAGAGGGTAGGTTCGCGGCGGGAGCGGGAAGAATGGTGAACCCGGGATCGGGCGGTTGCCGGACGCCCGGGAGAACGGTAGCTTCCGGGGCGTTCCGGGCCGTCCCGGAGACCGCCCGCCGGGAACGGCCCGTTCGGAACGTCTCGCACACTCATTGGAGCACGTTGCATGACCGAGAACCCGCCGCCGGGCAAGCCGCAATTGCCGAAGTTGAGCGAGGATGCCTCCCGCCAGGGATGGATCGCGCGCTTTCTCGGGGTGGTGGAGTGGCTGGGCAACCTGCTGCCCCATCCGGTGACGCTCTTTGCGCTCTTTGCTCTCGGCGTGGTTCTGCTCAGCGGGGTGGCGGGATACTTCGAGTGGTCGGTGGCGGATCCCCGGCCGGAAGGCGCCGCCGATCGCGCGGAGGATGGCGTCATCCGCGCGGTCTCGCTCATGAACGCCGAGGGTTTCCGCCGCATCAGCGAGGGGCTCGTCAGCAACTTCGTCAATTTCACGCCCCTCGGAACGGTGCTGGTCGCGCTGCTTGGCGTCGGGGTGGCCGAGCGCAGCGGCCTGCTGACCGCGGTGATCCGCTGGATTGTTCTGGGCGCGCCGAAGGTGCTCGTGACGGCGGCCCTCGTTTTTGCGGGCGTGATTTCCAATACCGCCTCGGAGATGGGGTACGTGGTGATCGTTCCGCTGGGGGCGGCGATTTTTTATTCCCTCGGAAGACACCCCTTCGCGGGACTGGCCGCGGCGTTTGCCGGAGTGTCCGGGGGGTACAGCGCGAACCTGCTCATCGGCACAGTGGACCCGTTGCTGGCGGGTATCACCCAGGATGCAGCGCGCATCATTGACCCGGCGTATGAAGTGCATCCGGCGGTCAATTGGTACTTCATGATCATCAGCACGTTCTTCATCACGATCGTCGGCACGCTGGTGACGCGATACATCGTGGAGCCGAAGCTGGGTAAGTTCGATTCATCGAACATGGAAGAGGGGCTGGAGGATGAGACGACGCTTGAACCGATTACATCGGGCGAGAAGCGCGCGCTGAAATGGGCAGGGGTGTCCGCGCTCGGGATGGTCCTGCTCTTCACCTATTTTGCCGGCCCGCACCTGACGATCGAGGCGGAGGTGCGCGTGGAGATGGTCGCCGCGCCGGAGCATGAAGGCGATGAACGCACGATGGTCGAGCGGGCCGCGGCGTGGTCGCAATCCGAACTGCTGCAGGAGATGGCGGAGACGCGCCGGCGGGATCGGGAGATCGCGCGGGATATCGCAGAAGCGCGGGAGGCGGGGAGGGCCGAGCCGGCGCGGCTGGAGACGGTCAGGTTGTACGTGCCCCGGCAGGACGGGGCGGCGGGGACGCTCAACCGCGCGGTCCGGAGCATTCCCGGGTACGGCGTGCTGCGGAACCCCGAGACCGGCGACATGCTGCGCTCACCCTTCCTGCGGAGCGTGGTCATGATGATCTTCATCTTCTTCATCATTCCCGGCTTCGTGTACGGCCGCCTGACCGGCACGATGAAGAACGACCGGGACATCATCGACGCGATGGCCGGGGCGATGAGTTCGATGGGCCTTTACATCGTGCTGGTGTTCTTCGCAGCCCAGTTCGTGACGTATTTCAACTGGACCAACTTCGGTTCGATCATCGCGGTCCTCGGCGCCGACGGGATCGAGCGGATCGGGTGGGACAACCCGTTCGTCTTCCTGCCGTTCATCCTGCTGTGCTGCTTCGTCAATCTCATGCTCGGCAGCGCGAGCGCGCAGTGGGCGGTGACCGCGCCGATCTTCGTGCCGATGCTGATGCAGGTCGGATACAGCCCGGAAGTGATCCAGGCGGCGTACCGGATCGGCGATTCGACGACGAACATCATCACGCCGATGATGAGCTACTTCGGCATTATCTTCGCGTTCGCCGCGCGGTACGACAAGAAGCTCGGCATCGGCACGCTGATCTCGACCATGCTGCCGTACTCGATCTGTTTCCTGATCGGCTGGGTGATCCTGTTCTACCTGTGGGTCTTCGTTCTCGGCGCCCCGGTCGGCCCCGGCGCGCCGACACTCTATCCCGCGCCGTAACACGTTTTCGAGGTCAGATCCGGGCGCACAAAGCATTCACCGCGGAGGACGCAGAGAGCGCGGAGAAGGGTAGCGGAGCGGAGTGACGAAGTGACGAAGTGGGAGAATGGAGGCGCCAGGCTGCGGCCCTCCTCCGGATTCCTTCGCTGAACGCTCTCATCCCTGCCGGTCACTCTCGCCGATTCCTGAAGCGCCGCCATTGATCGCGCCAGCGTGTCTTCTCGTCCCACTCCGCGTTCTCTCCGCGTCCTCCGCGATCTCCGCGGTTATTGTTCTGCTCGCCCGGATCTGACCTGGAAGGGGTATCAGATCCGGATGAGCAGGGTTTCCACTGCGTCCTTCGCGGTGAATCTACTTCGTGCCCGGAACTGAATCCGGGAATCGTAGAAGTCGCAGGCGGCGCAGAAAAAAACCGCCGACGTTCGGTCGGCGGTTTCGGAAAGCGTGGGGGAACGGGAGTGGTGGGGCGAATCACTCGTCCCCGCCGTCGTCTGACGGCTCTTCGAGCAGCGCCTCGATCCGGGCGATCAGTTCCTTTTCCTTGCCGGGCGCGAAGCCGACGCCGATGTCGCGGATCACGCCGTTCGCATCGATCAGCACCGAACAGGGGATTCCGGAGACGTGGTACTTGGCGGCGACCTCGCCGTCGAAGTCCAGGACGTGTCCGAAGGTGATCTCCCGCTCCTCGAGGAACTTTTTCATGCGATCTTCCGAATCGTGCGGATCGCGGTTCACGCCCAGCACGATCACGTCCTGGCCGTCGAAGTGCTCGTGGATCGTCTGGAAGTGGGGCAGGGCCTGCACACAGGGCATGCACCACATGGCCCAGAAGTCCAGCAGCACCACTTTCCCCCGCAGGTCCTCGAGGGCAAGGGTGTCTCCTTCGAGCGTTCGTTCAGAAAACGCGGGAGCCTCATCGCCGACGAGTTCCATCTGCTGGGAGTCATCCCAGCCGCCTCCGAAGTCGAAGGAGTCCACAAGCTCCATTCCCGCGGGCGGGTCGTAGCTGAACGCCTCGGCATCAAGGATCTGATTGATCTGCATATCGAGCACGTTTGCGCGCATGACGAAACGCTCGTACTCGGGAAGTTCCATGCCCATCTCACCGGCATCGTCGCCCATCATGGCGAGCATGTTCTCGCGCATGGTGTTATAGAGTTCGGTCATGTCGTATTCCGCGCGCTCCAGCAGGTCGGTATCGGTCGAGAGCTCGAAGCGGACCTTGACCGGCAACGGATCGCCCATGCCCATCGAGTAGTGCATGGTGCCCTCAATCAGGCGGTACTGGCGACCTTCCGCCAGTTCGAAATCGATACGCTCCACCGAGGTGAGTTCCGGGGCGAAGTCCGCGAAGGCCTCGTGACTGCCGAAGATCAGGGAGAGCGCCGGGTGGTTGAGCATCGCCGCGAGCATCATCGGTTCCACGGTGTCCGGCAGGTCCATGTACGTATCCGGTGCGGTGGTCTTCATGTACTGGCCGAACCACTCGATCGCCAGCCAGGTGTTCGTTCCGTCGCTGTACAGCTCAATGCCTTCGCCGGTGAAGGCGATCTGGTTCGGGTTGATGATGGAGAGATCGAGCCTCTCCGTTCCGGCTTCCTCATCCGCGAATGGCGAGGGCGCATCGCCCTTGGTGGTGATGTCGTACTGGATTTCCACACGATCGCGATAGGTTTCGATTTCCCGGTAGCGCATGGCGGTGGCTTCGAGAATGCGAACGGCCTGCTCCCGAAGGTCTTCGCGAGCTTCTTCGGTCAGGTGTTCCTGGGCCAGGGCCTGGTGCGCGGGGGCGCCGAAGAGGCAGAGTCCCGCAATCGCCGTGACGGAGAGGGTTCGTGCGTGCAACATGGTGTCAACTCCTTCCTTGAAGGGCAACGATCGGCGGGTGCCGGATCGCGGCCGGGGTGGGGGCGCGGCAAATCTCAGGATCGAGAGTCGCGCCGGGCCTGGCGGCGCTTATTGCTGCCGGAAATATGGCCCTGAATCTTGTCGGTGACCGTGGCGGCGAAGCGGCTTTCGATTCCGCCCGCCCGGGCGGACTTCGCCGATTTCTTTCGGCGCGTGCGGCGTGCGGCCTGGGCTTCCAGGGCGGATGAGCCGGTCAGCGGGTTGATCCCCCGGGATCCGGACGCGGCCGCGAGCGACGCGGACCGCTTCTGGTCCGAAGCGCCGGCCAGCGCGACCTTCGGCGTCTCCCCGGAGGATGCCGCCTTCTCCGTCGGCTTCCTGCGTTTGGAATCGGCGGTCCGGCCCGAGGTCTTCTTCTTTTTCGTCTTCTTACTGCCGGCCTTCGTACCGGATGCGGCGCGGCCCGTCGCCTTCTTCTGACCGGACTTCTTCCTGGTCTTCTTCGCGGCGCCGACGCCGGCCACCTTCTTCTTCGAAGTTTTCTTCTTTCGGGTGGTCTTCGTGGTGCCCGATTCCGTTGCGGCCTTGCTCCGGGCGGCGTCCTCGAACCGAGTGAGCACTTCGGCGAACAGGTCCGCCTTCTCCACGGTGTTCTCGTTGCCCTGGGCGGCGCGCTTGCCGGTGGGCTTTCGCTTGCCGCGCGCTTCACCACGCTGCTTCTTGGACAGATCCCGGAACTTGTTGCGGAGTTTCCGGGCACGATCGATCTTCTGTTTCAGTTGTGCCGGTGCGAGCGACTTGACGTGGCGCGCGGAACTCCAGTTGACCAGATTCAATTCACTGGCGGTGCACAGTGCACGGGCACGAGCTGCAGAGATAGCCATCGGGTGATCTCCCTTCAGATAGGGGGAAAGGTCAGGGTTGCCGGAGCGGAGGCTCGATCAGTCATCGATCGAAATCAGTTCGACATCAAAAATCAGGGTGGCGCGCGGTGGAATCGCGCCGGGCCGGCCCCGCGGTCCGTAGGCCAGGTTGTAGGGAATGATCAGCTTGCGCTTTCCACCGACCCGCATATCGCCGACGCCTTCGGTCCAGCCGCGAATGACCTGGTTGAGTGAGAAGCTGATCGGTTCGCCGCTATCGCGCGAACTGTCAAACTTGGTCCCATCCACAAGCCAGCCGGAATAGTGGACCGTGACCGTGGTGTTCGGACCGGCGGGCTTCTCGCCCTCACCTTCAACGATGTCGAAGTACCTCAGACCGGTCGCCGTTTCCGTCCAGTCGCCTTCGACCGGCTCGCCGGGGAACCGCGGCATTTCGGTTCGGTCGGTGATCTCGCCGGATTCCGCGTTCAGGATGATCCGCCACGCCCGTCCCTCTGCGTATACCGTCACCGTTGCGGTGGGCGGCGTGGCGTTGGTATCGACGGCGGCGCTGTGGGCGACGCCGTCCAGTGCCTCTTCCGCACGCCGGATCAGTTCCGTCAGGGAGTGGTCGAGATCCCGGACCGCCCGCTCAAGCTCCGCCGGAGCCGGGGGGATCGCTTCGTAATCGTCAGGAGCGGCATTCGGGGCCATGGTGGCGACGGCCAGTCCGAGACCAGTGAGGGCGAGTACGCCGAGACCGAATTGTTTCACCATTGGGAGAATCTCCTCTCAAACCAGAGAATGCGGCGCGACCGGCGTCGATCGGAACGACGAAATGGAGCAGCGCGCCGATATTGTTGCAAACGAACTTCATGGAAGAGGATAGCGTGTCGGAGGGGCGATGTGCAGGCCGATCATCGGTCGAACGCCCGACCGGGGCGAACCTTTCATGGTTCCGGTCATGGTCCCGGTCATGGTCCCGGTCATGGT
>SLDM01000089.1 GCA_007125255.1 Phycisphaerales bacterium | reverse complement strand
TCGCCATGCGGCTGGTAGAATCTGGGCGGTACGAGGAAGCGGTGGAACTTCTCGAGCCGATGCTGGATGCGGCGCATCAGAACCTCAGCGGACAGCACCTCAGATCACTCGGTGACTATCTTTCGACGCTCGGGACCGCATTCGCGGGCCTCACACTTTTGGACGCCGCCGAAGGCGCGCTGTTGGAGGCGTACCCGCTTCTTCATCAGCATTACGGAGAATCCCACGAGAGAACCCGCCTCTGCGCATCCAGACTGATTGAGCTCTACCAGACCCGGCATGATCTCGAGCCCGACGCAGGATATGATTCTGCCCTCGAAGTGTGGCGTGCTGAACTCGCCTCGCTCGACCACCCGGGCTGATCAACGGCGGGGGCAGGAGACCGCTCTACGGAAAAATCAGAGAATACAGAGTTCAGACTGCGGTCGGTTGCCCGCTGACCGCCAACCGGGAACTCAGGTTTTCAAGCACCATCTTCAGGTTGACGATGCTGGGTTGGTGCGTCGATTGCAGCGGTTGTTACCGCGATGAAAACAGCTGGAGCGGGCGTTTCACCCGCTCCAGCCGTGTTGAAGTTCGACCGAATATCGCCGCGGCTTACGAAACGCCGACCGGCTGTTGCTGCTGCTGCATCGCGTTGTAGCTCGTGATCAGGTTGCGGTAGCTCGGCAGGTGGTTGGAGAAGAGCGTTCCCAGTCCTTCGATGTCATTGCGCCAGTCGCGGTGCAGTTCACACGCCATGCCGAACCAGGTCATCATCTGCGCGCCGGCCGCCTGCATGCGCAGCCACGCCGATTCGCGCGTGGTGTGGTTGAACGTGCCCGAGGCATCGGTGATGACGAAGACTTCATACCCCTCCTCCAACGCCGACAACGTGGGGAACGCGACACAGACTTCCGTGACCACGCCCGCGATGATGAGCTGCTTCCTGCCGGTCGCTTTCACCGCTTCCACGAACTCCTCGTTGTCCCATGCGTTGATCTGACCGGGCCGGGCGATGTACGGCGCATCGGGAAAGAGTTCCTTCAGTTCCGGGACGAGCGGGCCGTTCGGGCCCTGCTCGAAGCTGGTGGTCAGGATGGTCGGCAGCTGGAAATACTTCGCCGCCTCCGCCATCGCGAGGACGTTGTTCTTGAAATCATCCGGCGAAAAGTCGCCGACGATGTTACACAGGCCGGACTGATGGTCGACCAGCAGAACCGCGGCGTCATCCTTGTCCAGGCGACGGTACGTGAAACTCTTGCTCATCGGAAATCTCCTTGATTGGAAGTCTGAGGGCATCCATGGGCGGAACGACGTTCACGCCGGCTGCAACCGGCGAAAGTGGTCGCGGCATTATCTGCAGGTACAATCACCCGGGCAAGGACGCACAAAAATGTCAGTCGGTATCTTTCTGGTAACTATGGCCAGTTTTCTGGGGCAGGCTACTGAGGCCAGCGGAGTCGATGGGTTGAAGATACCCTTCGGGTGCCCGCTATCGCTTCTACCCACGCTACTTGATACCGCCTCGAAAAATGCTGCGTGGTAACGGTGGGTTGAAAATACCCCTCGGGTGCCCGCTCCTGTCGTCGCTCTACCCACCCTACGTGCTGGGACGAAGTCTTCAGCCGGTACTGATGGCGATGCACGAATGGGCCGTCCCGAACGAGTGTGAACTGGATCGTGGCGCGAAGTGATACTTCGGGGCAGTTCCGAACGCCACGGAAGGGTTCGCCCGTTCGCGGTGCGTTGAAGTTGCCCTTCGGGTGACAGGTCGGCTCTGCCCAATGACCCCACAAGCTTGAAATCTCGAATCTCGAATCTCAGATTTCAGATTTGAGATCTGAAATTTGAGATTTCTGATCTCGTTACGCCGCCCGGGCGCGGCGGCCGTGCCCGCTCGATCGGCCGAGCCACGCCGCGCAGACCGTCAGGAGTGCCGCCCGATTGATCGGCTTGCTGGCGTAGTCGTCGCACCCGGCGTCGAGGCAGCGCTGTTTGTCTTCCGCCATGGCGTGCGCGGTCAGCGCGATGATCGGGAGTGACTCACCCTGTTCGCGCAGGTGACGGGCGAGCGCGTAACCGTCCAACTCCGGCATCTGCATGTCGGTGAGCAGCAGGTCGTACGCCTCCCCGCGCTCCGCGGCGCGGCCGATCATGTCCAGCGCGATGCGGCCGTTGTCCGCCACATCCACGGTGGCGCCCGCCTTTCGAAGGTGGAATGCGATGAGTCGCTGGTTGTCGGCACCATCTTCGGCGAGCAGGATGCGGCCGGCGAGGGTCGACACGCAGGCAGAGGCGGGCCGCTCCGGCTCACTGCTGACCGCATCGAGTCGATCGGCCATGACCGCTTCGGGAAGCGGCTCCAACGGCAAAGTCAGGCGGAAACACGATCCCCTGCCCGGCTCGGTACGGAGCAGTTCCACGCTGCCGCGCATCAACTCCGCGAGGCGGCGGACGATCGCCAGCCCGAGACCGGTGCCGCCATGCCGGCGGGTCAGGCTCGGGTCGGCCTGGCTGAAGGCGGTAAACAGAGTCTTTACCTGCTCCGGCGACATCCCCGGTCCGGTATCTTCCAGGTCAATTCTCAGCAGACGGCTCTCCGGATCGTAGTCGACGATCAGCGTGATCGAGCCGGTCTCGGTGAACTTCACCGCGTTGCCCAGCAGGTTGAGCAGGATCTGCCGGAGGCGCGTGGGGTCGCCGGAAATCAGCGTCGGCACCGGCCGCAGGAACTTGACTTCGAACGCAACACCCTTGCCCGTCGCCGTCGGCCGCATCAGGCTTTCCGCTTCACCCAGAATCCCCAGCAGCGGCGTGTTCACATGCTCGATCGTCAGCCGGTTCGCTTCGATCTTCGAGAGGTCGAGGACGTCGTTGATGATCGTCAGCAGATGCTGACCGGCGTTCCGGACCGTCTCCATCGCCTGCGCCCGCTCCTCGGCGGAGAGCTGGGAACTCTCCTGGTCGCGGAGCAGTTCCGTATAGCCGAGAATCGCGGTCAGCGGCGTTCGAATCTCGTGGCTCATGTTGGCGAGAAAAGCGCTCTTGGCGCGGCTGGCCGTATCGGCCGCCTGCCGCGCGGTTTCGAGTTCAACGTTGCTCTCCTGCAGTTCGCGCGTCCGCTCTGCGACGCGCTCCTCCAGTTCATCACGGTACCGCTCGAGATCGGCCATGGCGCGGTCGAGCGAAACCGCGTACGCGCTCATGGTCGAGGCGAGCAGTCCGAACTCCGTATCGCGATGCTCCACGTTTTCAAGCCGAAGCGACTCGCCGGCCGACGCGCGGCCCAGCGCCCCGGTCATTCGCTGCAGCGGCCGCATGATATCGCGGTAGAGCACGACCAGCGTGAACCCCAGACCAAGGACCATCACCCCGCCGAGCAGGAGCAGCATGGTGCGGTAAAGCTGCTGCGTCGCGGCGAACACGCGCCGCGTCGGCATCACGGTCACGATCTTCCATCCCGTGTCCGGCATGCGCACCACGCGCACCACGCTCGGCTCACCCAGTTGCAGATCATCGTCCATCGCGAGCTGCCACCGATGCGGATCATCCCGCTTGCTCAGCAATACGCCCACGATCAACT
>SLDM01000022.1 GCA_007125255.1 Phycisphaerales bacterium | reverse complement strand
CGGGCTTCAGGGTTTCGTGTGGGTGAAGAGCGTGGCTTACACCGAACGTGTCCGTTCACCGAGCCGAGTATCGCTCCGCCCAGCCCTGCTGTCTCCGTCGCGTCGCCGCCCTCACGACAGCTGGGGCGGTGATGCGACGGAGACAGCAGGGCGGCCGAAACGCTTCCACACCCCCGAGCGCCTGCTGGATCCAGAGCCGAGCCCCCTCCTCCCACTCCCACCCACACAGATTCCCGAAGACCCGGAATACGTTCAGAGACTCTTCCCTGGTCATCGAGGCCGAAAGGCACAGAGGCCACAGCGAGTCGACCGTGCGAGATCGACTCTTGCACTCCCGACGTCGTTGGACTACGGCCGCGATCGTTGACTCAGCACGACATCGCACTCGTAGTCAGACTCGATGTTCCAGCCGAAGTAGCGATCTTCGCACGCACGTCCGCCGTTATCGGTGCCGTTGCCGCCGAAGCTGTAGAGCACGTAGCCCGCTGGTGCGTTTTCAGCATCGGTGGTCGCGCGGTAGCCGAACGGCTGGCCGGTAAAGGGATCGCCCGGAATCGCATCGAGAGAATCCGGAACGAGGTCCGCGAGCGCAGCCGGATAGGCGTTGTGGGCCGCGTGATACCGCTCCAGCGCCACCGCAAGTCTGACGCCGGCGTGACTTGCCTGGTCGCGGCGGGCGGAAATCACCGCGTTTCGATACGCCGATCCCATGTTCTGCACGAGATCCCCCAACGGATTGCACTCGGGGCGATCGATGAACGGCTCGAACTCGGGAATCTCGATTGCAGGCAGATGAAGCAGTGGCTCCACCTGTTCCATGACTTTCTCGAGCCATGAGCCAACCTCGCTCAGTCCTGGAATCTGTATGCGTCCCCGACAACCTGTATCGCGCGAGCCGATGCCGAGTCCGCCGACTAGGAACGATCCTTCTCGCAGATCATCGCGAAGCTGAGCGCTGGCCCGGCCGTTCTCATTGAAGTGCCGCGCGAGCATGGCGTGGGTCAGCTTTCGATCGGAATCGATCGCGAACTCGGTCGAAACGAGCTTGAAGGTCTCCAGCAGACCAGACAGCTCGACCAGGACTCGTTGCGGGAGACGACCCTCTGTCAGCGCCAGTTGAATCTGCTCGAAGGCGCGCATGCGATTGGCCCGAGCAATCAGAAAGGGCAGCAGGCCCGGATGCTTCTCTGTCGCTTCGGCCAGGACGAGCACTGCACTGATGGTTTCGAGCCATCCCTCGGCATCATCTTCTTCGTGGAGTCGGTGATACCCCACGGCATGCAGGAACGAGGAGAGCTCGCGCACTCGTTGACCTGGCTCGCTGCCGGGCATCGATTCCTCCGGATCGAAAGGAAAGAGAACGGGCCGGCCGATCAAGCCGAGGATGACTGCAGGCAGATCGGCTGCGAGGGCCTTGTCGAACACGATCGGCGTATCACGGCGAATGGCCTCGTGGAGTGGGTGGTCATCCCCGATCCTGAGAAACTCCGAGTCGTAGATCGAAGCAAAGTGGGCATCGCGGTGTTCGTATGTCCACGCCCGCAACTGCTCGGCGACTTCGGCCAGTTGCGGCCAGGCATTCTCACCCTCCGGCTGCACATCGATGATCTGTTGCCGGAATGTTTCGTACACCTCCTCGGGCGATGGTGGCGGCTCACCAGCGTACTCCGATGGCGAACAGCTGCAGAGCAGCAGCGTGATGGCAGGGAGGGGGCAGCAGATCCGCCAAGGTATTGTCGAAAGATAGGTCACGGGGCGTCTCCGCGTGGTGGTCGGTCTTGACAGAAGCAGTCCGGCGGGGAGTTCGAGATGCAGCCGGAGATGCAGCTTGAGATGCAGATAGTAAGGGCGGGGAGGTGAGAGCGGGAAGTGACGCCGTGAGGAAGTGACGGAGTAACGAAGTGACGAAGGTAGGAGGGTGCCGAGGCGCGGAGGGAAAGTGACGAAGGCGGATCTGACGTCCCGGTGGAAGCGGCGACCCAGGGGGCGCGCAGGATGCGTTCTGAGTATTGGGCGGTTTCGGCGCGTGGGACGCAACAGCGTGCCCACTTGGCGGGGCACTCCAGTGGTGGCTGGGGTGGTGACCGGGCGCCATCCTTCGGTCCGGCGATAGTGCTTCCACCAGCGCACGGCCGACTCCCTACGGTCGCTGGCCGTGGCACCCTGGGGTTCGGCGCGCAGGACGGTTTCGTTTCGCGGAGCGCCTTACGCGCGCCGCGGGAATGACGGAGTCAAGACCCTTGCCGATGTCACCCACCCCTTCGTCACTTCGTCACTCCGTCACTTCGTCACTCCGTCACTTCGTCACTGTCCCTCCGTGCCTTTCTCTTCTCATCTCGGCTATCTTTCTCCTCTCATGACACTTGCCCCGACAATGATCTCTGAAAACCTCGGTGAGCTCGCGGCGCTCGGGGCGGCGATGTGCTGGGTCTTTACCTCGCTCGCCTTCGCCGCGGCCGGCCGGCGGGTCGGGCCGACGTGGGTCAACCTGCTGCGGATGATCGCGGCGCTGATCGTGCTCGCGGTGGTGCATCGTTTCGTCTTTGGCCTGTGGTTGCCGGAGGTCGACCGGACGGTCTGGTTCTGGCTGGGGTTGTCCGGTCTGATCGGGCTGGCGATCGGCGATCAACTGCTCTTTACCGCGCTGGTCGATGTCGGGCCGCGCCTCTCGACACTGCTCATGACGCTCGCGCCGCCGGCCACGGCGATCATGGCGTGGCCCGTACTGGATGAACCGCTCTCGTGGCTGGCGATTCTGGGGGTGACGATCACGGTGGCGGGCGTGGCGTGGGTAGCCCTGGAGCGGCCGGAGTACCCCGCGGTCCGGCGCACGCGCCATCATCGTGAACCGCGGTACGGTCGGGGAATTTCATTCGGTGCGCTGGCGGGTCTGGGACAGGCGGTGGGGGTGGTGCTCGCCAAGAAGGCGATGCTGCACGCACAGGCGCATGAACTCGCGCTCGATCCGTGGTCGGTCACGCTCCTGCGGATGATCTTCGGCGTCATCGGCATCGTCGTCTTCGTGCTCTTTCTGCGCGTCCTGAAGCGCGGCGGCGATGCACGGTCTTCGCGGGCGGCGATGGATGAGAGTATGGCGGTCAGCCCGGAGAGTGAGCGCTTGCCGGCGCCGCGCACGAGGTTCTTCCAGAGCGTGTGGCCGTTTGCCCTCATGATGATCGGGATCGGCGTGGTCTTCGGGCCGGTGGGAGGTGTCTGGCTGTCGATGGTCTCGGTCGAGCGGACGGAAGCGGGGGTCGCGGCGACCCTGATGTCGATGACGCCGGTCTTCATTCTGCCCTTTGCGAGGTGGCTGGAGAAGGAACGGATCACCTGGCGGGCGGTGCTGGGCGCGTTGATCGCCCTGGCGGGCGTGGCGTTCCTGATGATGCGCGGGTGAGCGCGACGACTACTGCTGCTGCCGGTCGAGTTGGATGATGAAGTCACACGGCTGATCCGGATCGTCTCCGGTCCATGCCTTTCCAAACCGACCGCACGGTGTGCCGCCGTTGTCGATGCCGTTCGCACCGAAACTGTAGAGGAGGTAGTCCGGGTCGCCCTGGTCATTCGATGTTCGGCGGTAGCCGAAGT
>SLDM01000031.1 GCA_007125255.1 Phycisphaerales bacterium | reverse complement strand
TGTTCCTGATTCCCCAGGCGATCGAGGGTCTCGCCCATTCCGCCGGGGCGGAACGCGCGACCCGGGCCACGATCGGCGAGGACAACACGCGCATTCGCAATGCCGTCTGGAATGAAGTCAATCAGGAGATGGATTTCATCCGGCGCCGGGAACGGTTTGAGCCGTTCATTCCGGAGCTCGGCCGCTTCCAGAACGTCGGACACTGGTACCTGCTTTCCCTGGAAGCGGAGCGGGCCGGCCTGGTCCCCGCGCCGGGATCGCTCGGGCTCTCGCCGGCAGAGCTGGACGCGGCGGCGCAGGAAGCCGGCACGTCACGGGCGGCCATCGAACGGGCGATCGCCAAGATGACCGGCATCGAGCGCATGATCCGGTCGTACCTCCGTGCCGGGGAGACCTCCGATCGCCGCCTGCGCCACTTCGCGGCGCGGCTGATGCACGAAGTCGATACCGAGTTCTTCCTGATCGAAGCGTCGGCCGGGGAAGTCGAGCATGAACCATCCGCTTCGGACCTGGAAGCGCACCTGGAACGGTATGGCTCGCTCCGTCCGGGCGAAGGCGATCATGGATTCGGCTACCGCCTTCCCCATCGCGTGAAGCTGGAGTGGATCACCGTTTCCGCCGAAATGCTGCGGGAACATCTTCTTGAGAGCGAGGAGATGAGCGGCGTGAATCTGCAGATCCACTGGAGACGCAACCCCGACGGGGCGTTCCCGCCGGTCGAGTCGGGCCGGTCGGCGCCGCGGGAAGTTCGCGATGATCTTCTGGCGCGGCTCATGGAGCAGCGGGTGGAGGAAGTCGTCCGCTATACCCGCGACCAGTTGCGGGCCTCGCAACGGGGCATCGATCAGTTTGACGGTTATTTCGATCTTCCCGAGGACTGGTCGGACCGGAAGATCAGGTTCTCCGAGCTGGCCGAGCGCATCCGCAGTCGATTCGGAATCGAACTTCCCTCCTACCGGGCTGTCGGCGACCGCTGGCTGACCCTGGATGAACTGGATGAGCTGGAGGGTATCAGCCGCGGAACCACGGATCGTTTCGGCGCGGATCCGCTTGATCTTTACGACCTCGTCTCCGCCGCGCGTGAGCTGGATGGATCGATGATGGTCCAGATTCAGAAGGACATCGCCGGTCCGGAACTGATCGACTCGGAGCAGAACATTTACTTCTTCCGCATCACGGACGTTGACGCTTCCCGGGCGCCGGAGTCGGTCGACGAAGTGCGCGATGAACTGGTGCGGGACCTGCGGCGGCTGCGGCACTTCCGGCAGCTCGAGGAGGAGCGGTCCGGCTTTGAAAGCATGATCCGGGATCGCGGTCTGCTCGCCGGCGCCATGAACCGTGGCAAAGAGGTTCAACGGGCCCGCGTCACGATCTGTGACATGAACGCCCTGCAGATGCGGATGATGATGCAGGAGCCGTTGCGGGTGGTTCCCTCGAGAATTCCGGGCCTGGGCGAGCACCGCGCGACGGTGGAACGCATCGTAGATCAGGCGCGGGAACTGGCGGCGCGGGAGCGCCGGGGTGAAACCGTCGAGGATCACGAGAAGATGTTTGTGTTCCCGGTCGAGGATCGCCTTGTCCTGATCGCCGGTCGCATCCGGGATCAGACTCCCCTGAGCCGGGATGAATTCGAGCTCTACGCTCAGTTCGGCGTTCTCAACGAGTTGCTGCGCCTCGAAGAGGCCGGTGGTGAATCGGACATCCCCGTCGTCTTCGGCTACGACGTGCTCGCGGAGCGGCACAACTTCCGCCTGATCCGCGATGATGATGAACTGACGCCGGAGGAGTTCGAAGAGCTCGATCTGGACGAGATCGCCCAACGCTGAGTGCCCTTCGCTGAGTGCCCGTCCCGTCGTGCCCGTCGCGGCAAGCCCAGTCGCGGCAGGCCAATTCGGGGCGGCGCACAGTTCGGACAGGACGGGTCGCGCGGGGAGGGAACGGATCCGCACGTCTCCTGCCACTGCTGCCTTTCCGCTCCGGAGCAATCCATGGTTCTGACCCCCGATTCCCGACCCCTCCTCCGGTTGGCGCACAGTCCGGACCCGGACGATGCGTTCATGTGGTGGCCGCTTCTTGAGCGCGACGGTTCGCCTCCGCGCGTCGATACCGGCCGGTTTCGCTTCGAGACGGTTCAGGAAGATATCGAAGCCCTGAATCACCGCGCCGGGGAGGGTGAGCTTGAGATTACGGCGATGAGCTGCGCGAACTATCCGAAAGTCGCGGACCGGTACGCGATTACCAGTTGCGGCGCGTCGATGGGGGATCATTACGGTCCGAAGCTCGTCGCCCGGCCGGGATTTGCGCTGGAGGATCTTCAGCGCGGCGGCGGGCGGTTGGCGATCCCCGGGACGCAGACCTCTGCCTATGCCGCGGTCCGTCTCATGCTCGGGGCGTCAAGGTTCGAGGCGGTCGTCGTGCCGTTCGAGACGATCATCGAACGGGTCGCCGACGGGTCGTTCGATGCGGGGATCGTTATTCACGAGGGACAGCTCACCTACCGGGATGCGGGCCTGGAACTGCTCGCGGATCTCGGGGCGTGGTGGAGTGGTCAGGAGGAGGTTCCGCTGCCTCTGGGGATCAACGCGATCCGTCGTGATCTGGAGGCGCAGTTCGGCCCGGGCACGTTACAGGAGGTGACCGCCACGCTCCTGGCCTCGGTCGAGTACGCGCTGGCCCACCGGGATGAGTCGGTGGCGTACGCGCTTAATTTTGCGCGGGGGATGTCAAGCGAACTGGCCGATGAGTTCGTCTCGTTATACGTCAACCGGTGGACACTGGATTTCGGCGAGGACGGGCGTGAGGCGGTCCGAAGGTTTCTGCTGGCCGGCAGCGTGGCGGGCATTCTTCCGCCCTGCGAACGACTGGATTTCATCGAGCCGGCCGGTGCGGGTCGTGTCGGCTGACTCCAGCCATCCCGCGCCGGAGGAATCGATCGGCCGGACGGGATGATCCGGACGAAAGTCAGGAGGTCGGGCTTGCGGAGGATCCGCCGGCCATGCTAGGATGCATAGAGGTAAATCGATACGAGGTCAACGAGTTTGACCGGGACCCGTGCCGGAGTGGGGCCGGCCAGTGGAAAAGAGACCAATGAGCCAAATGGTTCCCCAACAAACGGCACAGGGGCATTCTCCCCCGACGGTTCGCCAGTTCAGCGTCTTCCTCGACAACAAGGTCGGCAAGCTGCTGGCGCTGGTCCGGCACTTCGACGAAGCCTCCTCGGTCCACCTCTGCGCGTTCAGCGTGGTGGACGCCTCGGACTACGCGGTGGTGCGCATTGTGCCGAACAACGCCGATGCCGCCCGGGTGCTGCTGCGCGAGAACACGGTGGTCTTCTCCGAACTGGACCTGTTGATCGTTGAACTGGATTCGGAGCATTCACTCTCCACGATGTGCCTCTACCTGCTCGGTGCCGAGCTCAACATCCGTTTCGCTTATCCGCTGCTGTTGCGGCCGAACAGCTCGCCGGCGGTGGCGCTCTCGGTGGACGATCAGCATCTGGCCGGCCAGGTGCTGAGGAAAAAGAACTTTCGGTTGTTGGGGGAGGTTGATTTGCCGTAATCGGACAGAGGCACGGAGGGGGAGTAACGAAGTAACGA
>SLDM01000539.1 GCA_007125255.1 Phycisphaerales bacterium | reverse complement strand
GAGCAGCGGCAGGGGCTCGTGGCGATGATGCGCTACTGGCAGGAGGAGACCATCGCCCAACGCGGCGGAACTCGTTCCTCGGCGGAACGGCGCCTTGCGGAAACCGAAGGAATGACCGTGTCGGAGTTTCTGGAGATGCAGCGGGACAGGGCGCTGCTTCAGGAGTTGCGGCGACGCAAGATCGAGCCGCGCATCACCGTTTCGTGGCGCGACATCGAACGCGAGTACCAGCGCCGCTTCCATGAGTTCAATCCGCCGGCGGAGATGAAGATCAGCCGGATCCGGCTCCACACCCGCAATGATGCGGAGTCGATCGAAGAGGTGAAGCAGCGTCTGGACGCGGGGGATCGGTTCGCCGAGGTCGCCGAAGCAACCGGCCACGAAGAGGGCGGCCGATGGCAGCGGTTCGAGATCGGCGAAGAAGGCATCGAAGGGATTCCGCTCGCCGAATCGGCCCGGCAGCATCTGGTCGGCCTTGAAGTCGGCGAGACGACCCGGCCGTTTGAACTGGGCAGTTCGACCTGGTGGCTGCACATCGCGGAGCTGAACCAGCCGGAAGGCAAGAGTATCTACGATCCGGATGTGCAGCGCTCGCTTCGCTACAACCTGCGCAACCGGCGCTACAACGAGGAGATGGAACGCTATTCGCGTCAGCTCTTCGAGCGCGGCGTCTTCGACGAACAGGAAACGATGATTCGCAAGCTCTTCGAGATTGCCAATCGCCGCTACGGTCCCTGACCCATGATTCGGGGACGGTTCCGGGGATGCTTTCGGGGACTTTTTCGGGGGAGCCTCCGGGGGGGCTTCCGGGCGTGGCTCGCCTCGTGGCGGCGCGGCGGCGCGTCCCGCTCTTCGCCTCACCTCGCCCTGGGCGCACGGGGTGAACGTCTCGCCGCGGGGTATCTGCGCCGGCGCGGCTACCGCATCCTCGACCGCAACGTCCGTCTGGGGGTCGATGAAGCCGATCTGATCGTGCGCGATCCGGAGGACCGCTTCCTGGTCATCGTCGAGGTCAAGACCCGCCGTTCCGATGCGACCGATCCCGCCGAACACGTCTCACGGACGAAGCAGTTCCGGCTCGCGCGGCTGGCGGCGCGGCTCCTCCGGCAGCCGGCGTACCGGGATGCCGCCATCAGGTTTGACGTCGTGGCGGTGACCCTTCCCGACGATGGTGAGCCGCGCATCCAGCACTGGACCGGCGCGTTTGAAGCGCCGTTCTGAGGGGAAGGGGCGAGGCACGAGGGGAAGCGACGGAGCGACGGAGGGGCGAAGGGGATTGAGGCTTCGAGACGTGCCGACTGAGCGTCGTACTTCGGTCCGGCGATCGTTCTTCCACCCTCGCACGGCCGACTCGCTTCGCTCGCTGGCCGTGGCACCCTGCTCCTCACTCCGTCACTCCGTCACTTCGTCACTCTCCATCCGTCACTTTTCCTCTGCTTTGCTACCCTACGCGCATGGCTGCCCGCCGCGATGAACCCGCCCGGATTGAAGAGCTTCGCCGCCAACTCAACGAGGCGAACTACGCCTACTACGTTGAGAACGATCCGGTCATGGCCGATTCGGAATATGACCGGCTGCTCAAGGAACTGGAAGACCTTGAACGCAACCATCCGGAACTCGCCGATGAAAACAGCCCGACCCGGCGCGTCGGCGGTGAGCCGATCCGGGGCTTCAAGACCGTGCGGCACACTGTACCGATGCAGTCGGTCGACAACACCTACTCCACCGAGGAGCTCCGCGCCTGGCATCAGCGCGTCCTGAAGGGCCTGGGCGTGAGTGCCTGCGGGCCGGCGGATGAAGGGGAGCAGGAGGAAGCGGGTGACCTCTTCAGCGCCGCGCAGAAGCCGGTCTCCGGTGACGAGGAAGGGGTTGCCTTCGTCTGTGATCCGAAGATCGACGGGGTCGCGATCAGTCTGCGCTACGAGGCGGGCCGGCTGGTGCGGGCGGTGACGCGCGGCGATGGCGAGAAGGGCGACGATGTCACCGCGCAGGTGCGGGCGATCCGCGCCATCCCCCTCGCGCTGAGGATCGCCGATGACGGGCCGCACTCAGTTCTGCCGGCGGTTCTTGAAGTCCGCGGGGAGATCTTCATGCCCAACCGGGAGTTTGCCCGCATCAACGCCGGGAAGGAGGAGCGCGGCGAGCCGCCCTTCGCCAATGCCCGCAACGCCACCGCGGGCACGCTCAAGAACCTCGATCCGAAGATCGTCGCCGAGCGTCGTCTTAACTTCGTCGCCCACGGCCGCGGTCTGGCGCAGGGACTCGACCACATCGAAACGTTTTCCGATTTTCTCCGGTACATCCGCGGGTTCGGTGTGCCGATCAATCGACACGCGAAAGGGTTCGACTCGTTCGATGAAGTCGTCGCCCGCGTCGAGCAGTTCGCCGACGAGCGCGGCGGGCTCGACTACGGCGTGGACGGCATGGTTATTCGCGTGGACCGATTCGCGCAGCAGGAGCGGCTCGGCGCGACGAGCAAGGCGCCGCGCTGGTGTATCGCCTACAAGTACCCCGCCGAGCAGGGGCGAACGAAACTCCTCAAGGTCGACTGGCAGGTCGGCAAGGGCGGCACGCTCACGCCCCGCGCCACGATGGAGCCGATCTTCATTGCCGGCACCACCGTTCAGCACGCCACGCTGCACAACATTGAAGAGATCCGCCGCAAGGACATCCGGATCGGCGATACCGTCATCGTGGAGAAGGCCGGCGAGATCATTCCGCAGGTGGTCGGTTACGTTGAGCAGGACCGGCCGAAGAGCGCGCGGAAGATTGACCCGCCGGAGAAGTGCCCCGACTGCGGCGGCGCGGTCGAACAGGAGGGCCCGAAGCTCTACTGCACCAACCCCGAGTGTCCCGCCCAGTTTCGGGAGAAGCTCAAGTGGTTCGTCGGCCGCGATCAGATGGACATCGACGGCCTGGGCGAGAAGCTCGTCGACCAGTTGATCGACGCCGGCCTCGTCGAACACTTCGCCGATCTCTTCACGCTGCCGGAGAAGCGCGAGGAACTGCTCCAACTCGAGCGGATGGGGGAGAAGTCCGTCGACAACCTCATCGCGGGGATCGAAGAGGCCAGGTCACGCGGCCTCGCGCGGGTGCTGGCGGGGCTGGGCATCAGACACATCGGCGCGACCGCCGCCAAGACCCTCGCGCGGCATTTCGAAGATGCCGATCATCTGCGCCGGGCATCGCGGGAAGAGCTGATCGACCTGCCGGACTTCGGCGCGATCACCGCGGAGGGGTTGTACGCGTTTCTCCAGTCACCCCAGGGTGAAGAGGCCTTCGCGCGGCTGCAAGAAGTGGGGGTCGACCTCACGAGTCCCTTGTACGGCGAGGGTGCCCGCTCCTCAAACGCGGAGCGTTCTTCCCTCGCCGGCAAGACGATCGTCCTGACCGGCACACTGGAAGCGTACACCCGGCCGGAGCTGGCGGAGATACTCGAAGCGCTCGGGGCGAAGGTGACCGGTTCGGTTTCGAAGAAGACGGATCTGCTGATCGCCGGAGAAAACGCGGGCTCGAAACTCGAGAAGGCCAACGAGCTCGGGATCGAGGTCTGGGATGAGATGATGCTGAGTGCGGAGCTTGGTGGGGCGGGATGATGCAG
>SLDM01000250.1 GCA_007125255.1 Phycisphaerales bacterium | reverse complement strand
GGATTTGTGAAGTAAACAATCGGTCATCCGCGACGATGATCGACGCCACGCATGGGCGCGGCCGATGGGCTATGCTGGCCGTGCGCCGTTTGGAACTGGCGTGCCAGGACGAGTGATTTCATGGTCACGACCGGATGGGAGGTGCTTTCTCAGGCCCATCCGGAGATGTGGCTCAGAGGTGCGTTGGTGAGAGATGACGTTGTTTTTCGAGAGTATCGCACATCGGATCTCGACGATCTGCCGCTCACGGTGCGCCGCATGATCGGGGGCAAGCCCGCCTTCGCGCTGCTGGCGGAGCGTGAAGGCGAAGTCATCGCGGCCGGCGGCTACCAGCCGGACGGGAACGCGACAGAACCGGAGCATCCCCATCTGCGCGTACAACTGGTCGCGGACTCGACCCTGCGCGCATCGAGTGACGATGAAGAGATGATCGAAGTTCTTTCCGAACTGCTCGACCGCCTGATCGAGTACGCGCGCGAGCGCGGTGACGAGAGGGTCACCCTGTCCTGGGACCCGATGGACCGGGCGGGAATGCGGGTGATCGAGTCCGCCGGCTTCCGCGCCGGCGGAGGGGGGCCGTACCGCGATCTCGGCGGAGGAATCGTCCAGTACGTGACCGGTTACGATGATGCCCGCGGCGCCGTCATCGATCTGCACCGAACGGTCTCGACTCACGAACCTCACGAAAATGACGATGAAGAATGAATGCCGATACGAGATTCGATTCACCGGCCGGGTGCAGGGCGTCGGATTCCGCATGACCGCGCGGCGCGTGGCCGGAGAGTACGCGGTGGCGGGCTGGGTGCGCAACGAGCCGGACGGTTCGGTGCGCTGTGTCGCCGAGGGAGAGGTGGCTGAGCTGAAACGTTTCGTCGAGGCGGTTCAGCACGCGATGGCGGGCAACGTCGAGGAGACGGAGGTTCACCGCGCCGCCGCCACCGGTGAGTTCACCGGTTTCTCCGTGCGTCATTGACCGAGCAGCAACGAGTGGTCCCGGAAGTGATACCAATACCACCCCAGAATCAGGCGTCAGAAAACTCACCGCGGAGGACGCGGAGGACGCGGAGAGCGCGGAGAAGGACGGAAGAACGAAGTGACGAAGTCGGCGAATGGAGGAGCGAGCCTGCGCCCCTCCTCTGCAGATCTTCGCTGATCGCTCCCATCGCTGCTGGCCCATCCCTGCTGATCACTGAGACAGGTTCCTGAAGCGCCCCAAAAGGCCGAATGAGATAGTTGACGCCAGCGAGTCATCTCAGCCTTCTCGGCGTCGGCTCCGCGTCCTCTGCTTCTCCTGCGGTGAATCTCCGTCACGCCCGAAACTGAATCTGGGATTCGCAAGAGACCCTCCGTCAGCGGTCCTCATCCGACATGATCGGATCAAACTCCCGCGGTCGGGCTTCACGCGTTGCCGGCGGCGCCTCGTCCTCAACCTCGGAGGTGATCTCCCTGAAATCAGGATGGACGTACTCCGGGTCCAGTCGCGGATCGGGGACCGGCCGGCCGCCGAGCACTTCCCACACATCGTCGAAGAACCGGTCCGCTTCGATCCGGGCGTGCATCGGAACCGCCCAGCCACGGCTGAGGAAGGTCGCGGTCGGAGGGTCCTTTTCATCCAGCGTGACCTGGAAGCGCCATTCGCGGCGTTCGTTGAGCGGCCTGGCCTGGGGACGGTGGAGCGTCCGGCGGGCGACACGGTAGATCTCCAGCCGCGCGGAATCGGGGTCGGCCCACACCCGGTTTTCCAGCAGGTGCCACTCCTGGTACGTCGGCTCTTCCGCCACCGTCTTGATCGCGGTCCAGACCGTCGATCGATCGTGGTCGGGAAAGGACTCCTTCACCCGAAGGCAGCCGGCGAGGGTCGGGGCCACGATCAGGAGCAACAGCAGGGGGAGCAGCCGGTGTTTCATGGGGTATAGATTCGCACAGCGGTGGAGGAAGTCAAGGGGCATTGAGAGAGGCACGAAGGCGCCGAGGCACCAAGGGATCGAGGAGGGACCGACGACGGGATCAGGCCCCTCGCGGACGCCACCCACCCCTCCGTCACTCCGTCACTCCGTTACTTCGTCACTTTCCCTTCTCGATCCCTCGATCCCTTCCTCGCCACCTCGACATCGGACGCAACGGCCGCTATCATCCACGATTCGAAATCCCGCCCGTCCGTGGCGCCCCGAGGTTGCACCCCCATGATTGAAGCGCTCAAGAACGATGACATTGTCCGGAAGCTCGGCGGCCGGTTCAAGCTGACCGCCCTCATTCAACGCCGCTTGAAGGAACTCGTCGTCGACGGAGCCCGTCCGCTGGTCGATCGTGACGGGCGCACCGATCTGGAACTGGTCGTGGAAGAGATTCTGCAGGAAAAGATCGCCCCGGATTTCTCGGAGACCGGCTACAAGCAGCTCGGGCCCTGAGCCGGAACGAGCTCGATCATCCGCCGGGCATCCGAACGGGCATCCAAACGGGCATCCAAACGGGTAGCTTGCCGTCGGCCGGCGGTCCGGAGTGAAGGCCCGACCGGAGCCCGGGCCCATAGCCAGATCCTATACATAGCCAGATCCTATAGGAGAGCCCAGGGGTGAGCACCGAAATCGCCGATCCGTCGGATGCGTTTCGTCATCGCCGGATCGTCATCGGCCTGAGCGGGGGGATCGCCTGTTACAAGGTCGCCGCCGTGGTGAGCCGATTGGCGCAGTCGGGGGCCGAGGTGACGGTGACGATGACCGAGTCGGCGACGCGGTTCGTGACGCCGCTGACGTTTCAGGCCCTCTCCGGCCGGCCGGTGTACTGCGATCAGTGGACACACGTGGAATCGCAGGATCCCCAGCACATCCGTCTGGCGCGATCCGCGGAACTGCTGCTGATCGCACCGTGCACGATGGACATGCTCGCGAAGCTCGCCACGGGACGGACCGACGATGTGGTCTCCCTGATCGCCTCGGCCGTGGATCGTTCACGCCAGCCCGTCCTGCTCGCTCCCTCCATGAACAGCGTGATGTGGCAGCAGCCGGCGACCCAGCGAAATCTCGCCGTCCTGCGCGAGGACGGCTACACACTGCTTGATCCCGCATCGGGGTGGCAGGCCTGCCGCACCGAGGGAGTCGGCCGCTTGCCCGAGCCGGAGGAACTTCTCCAGGCGGTCGCGGCGGGTCTGGCCGCTTCCGGCTGAGCGTTCATGCTCTGCGCCCCTGTCCTTTTGGGGCGCCCGCTCAGACGTAGGGGGGATCAAGGCATCGAGGAATCGAGGAGGGAGCAACGACGAGGTCAGGACACTCGCCGACGCCACCCACTCCTCCATCACTGCGTCACTTCGTTACTTCGTCACTTCCCCTCCGTGCCTTCGAGCCTCGTCTTATGACGAGCGATCATGCTGGCCACCGAGAAGACCCACACGGATTCCTGAAGCGCCAGCAAAAGAAAAAGGGGCTTCGGGAATCTGTGTGGGTCGTCCTCGGTGGACCACAGGGCGGTAAGAGAACTGACATCGCCGTTCGCGCTCAACGGCATCATGTCCGTCTGACCGCCATGACGGCCGAATCGGCGGGGCCCCAGACTGCGCTCCGGCCCCCCAGCAGATTGGGCGGGCGGTGTGGTAAGTGCGATTGCAGCAAGTC
>SLDM01000351.1 GCA_007125255.1 Phycisphaerales bacterium | reverse complement strand
CGGCCGCGGTGACGGATTCCGAGTAGCATAAACGCTTTGACGGGAATTGGAGGATACGACGTTCGATCCCGCACCCAGATCATCACTTGAGCCCCGTGAGCTCGCGGACCTTCGCATTCGACGATCCGTCCTCTGCCGGCGCTGCGCATACGACCTGCGGGGATTGCGGCTGGATCGCCGCTGCCCCGAGTGCGGTCTCGATGCGTGGCTGACGGTGCTGCACCTGATCGATCCCGCCGCCTCGAAGCTGCCCCGTGTTCGCAACCCGCATCGCGTCGGCACCGGGCTCGTGTGGCTCATGCTGATGGCCTTTCTCTTCATGATGACCTACAGCGTGCAGGTGATGCTGATTCAGCTCGAAGGGATCCATGTGGTTCGCTGGGGTGGACTTTCGCGGCAGTTCATGCTCGATGGACCGCTGCTGGCGGTTCTGTTCGCGCTGGCCGCACTCTGGTCGCCGGCTTCATTTCGTCCGGCCGGGCAGCTGGAAGCAGATCGGCCGGTCGTCCGGCCGATTCGCCTGCTTTCCTGGTCGATCAGCGCGATGGCGCTGGTCGCGGTCCTGTACTGGATCTGTCAGCGGATGCAGGTTGCGGCGGGGATCACCCTGCTTGACTCGGATGCCGTTCTGCTGCGATCGGGTTTCCAGGCCTTGCTCGCCCTGATCGGCATTGCCTCGCTCCGCGCGCTCAACAGCGTGCTGGACCTGATCGGGCAGCGGAGCCGCGAGTACCGCCAGGCGAGGGGCAGTCGGCAGAGCATCCCGCCGATGATCGCCGCGGCGGCCGGCATCATTTTCGGAAGCCTGCTGCGCGTGCTCGGGGAGACCATGGAGATGTTTTCCGCCGCTTCTCGACTCGGACATGTCGTCTCATGGGTCAGCATGCTCATGGTCCTGATCGGGCTTGCCTATCTTCTCGTCAACAGCTGGTGGATCCGGCGGGCCCTGCTCGCTCCCCCGCCCGTCCTTGAACGGCTGGTCGAGCCGATTCAGAATCGCGGCGAGGGCGGTGCCTGAGCCCCCGTCGCGGAGAGCCGGATCATCCGGAGGCAGGCACCCTGCCAGCTTGGCAGGAAGCAGGCGCCGCGCACCCGGGATCTGACAGGAGGTCCGCCGCCGCTTCGTTTTGGTTCGGGGTGACGGTGGGATCTAAGTCAATGATTTGAAGCATCTTACGTGGATTGTTCTCCGTTCGCGGTCTGCGGCGGGGAATGGCGCGGGATTTGATCTCTACAAGGCTGATTCGCAGGTTCTCGCGCCGGCTGCTGCCGCGCGACGCCACGTTAGGACTCGTCCATCCCATCACCATTGTGAGGAGATAGTCAATTATGGCCGTGAAGGAACTGGCATTCGACACCGATGCCCGCAAAGCCCTCCTGGCGGGCGTGGAGAAGCTCGCCAATGCCGTCAAGAGCACCCTCGGCCCGCGCGGCCGCAGCGCGGTACTCGACAAGAGCTGGGGCGGGCCCACCGTCACCAAGGACGGCGTGACCGTGGCGGAGGAAATCGAACTCCGCGACAAGGTCGAGAACATGGGCGCGAAACTCGTGAAGGAAGCGGCGAGCAAGACCAGCGACGATGCCGGTGACGGCACGACCACCGCGACCGTCCTCGCCGAAGCGCTCTTCAAGGCCGGCCTCCGGCACATTGCTTCCGGCGCCGATGCCAATGCGGTCGTTCGCGGCATGCACAAGGCCGCCGAGGCGATCGTCAGGGAAATTCAATCGATGGCCAAGCCGGTCGCGAACAACATTGCTGCCGTCGCGTCCATCTCGGCCAACAATGACCCCACGATCGGCAAGATCATGGCCGAGGCGTTCGAGAAGGTCGGCAAGGACGGCGTGATTACCGTCGAAGAGGGCAAGGGGCTCGACACGTACGTCGATGTGGTCGAAGGCATGCAGTTTGACCGCGGCTACCTGAGCCCGAACTTCGTCACCAACCAGGATGAGATGGAAGTTGAACTGAGCAAGCCGCTCATCCTGATTCACGAAGACAAGATCGACAATCTGCAGAAGCTCGTCCCCTTCCTCGAGAAGGTCATGGACTCCAAGAAGCCGCTGCTCATCATCGCCGAGGATATCACCGGCGAAGCATTGAGCACACTGGTCATCAACAAGCTGCGCGGCGTGCTGCAAGTCGCGGCCGTGAAGGCCCCGGGCTACGGCGATCGTCGCAAAGCCATGCTTCAGGATCTGGCGGTCCTCACCGGCGCCGAACCGGTCATGAAGGACCTCGGCCTTGAGCTCGATCAGGTCAAGATCTCTCAGCTCGGCCAGGCGAAGAAGGTGACCATCACCTCCGACAACACGACGATCGTGGAAGGCGCCGGATCAACAAAGGATATCCAGTCGCGCATCGAGCAGATTCGTCGCGAGATCGAGCAGTCCGATTCGGACTACGATCGCGAGAAGCTGCAGGAGCGGCTGGCGAAACTCGCCGGCGGCGTGGCGCAGATCAACGTCGGCGCCGGCAGCGAAGCGGAGTTGAAGGAGAAGAAGGCCCGCGTCGAGGATGCACTGCACGCCACCCGGGCGGCGGTCGCCGAAGGCATCGTCCCCGGTGGGGGCGTCAGCTTCATTCGCGCGATGAGCGTTCTTGAAGGCACCCGCAAGAATCTGCGCGGCGATGAGAAGTTCGGCGCCGACGTCGTGCACGAGGCGATCTCCGTGCCCCTGCGAACCATCGCGGACAATGCCGGCGAGAAGGGCAGTGTCGTCGTCGCCAAGGTGCAGGAGAGCAAGCAGGCGAACTTCGGCTTCAACGCCCTCACGCTCGAGTACGGCGACCTGATGAAGGATGGCGTGATCACGCCCGCCAAGGTCGATCGGACCGCGCTGCAGAATGCCGTGTCGGTCGCGGCCATGCTGCTGACCACCGATTGCATCGTGACCGAGTCGCCCGACGCGGAGGACGACGCCGGTGAAGGCGGCGCCCCCGGCATGGGGGGCATGGGCGGTATGGGTGGCATGGGCGGCATGGGCGGAATGGGAGGCATGGGTGGTATGGGCGGCATGGGCTTTTGATGCCCGCCGCACGCATCCGGTCGTGAAGCCGGGGCGGCCGAACCGGGCCGTGAGAACTGGCCATGAGAACGGGCCATGAGAACGGGCCATGAGAACGGGCCATGAGAACGGGCCGGGATCGCCCGAACGCCCGACGCTGGATTTTTTCGCTTTCGTACTTGCAGTCCGGACCTGACTTCCCCGCGGGCCGGCTCCAACGCAAACAACTCGTGAACTGACAAGACTCAATCTCGGAGAGACAACCAATGGCCGTCAAACCTCTTGAAGATCGCATCGTGATCAAGCCCGTCGAGCCGGAAAAGAAGACCAAGACCGGACTGTTCCTGCCCGAGTCCGCCAAGGAACGCCCGATGCAGGGCAAGGTGGTCGCGGTCGGCCCCGGCAAGCTGCTCGAGAACGGCAAGCGCTCCACGTGCAACGTGAAGAAGGGCGACACCGTCCTCTTCGGCAAGTACGCCGGCACCGAGGTCGAGATCGACGACGATTCGTACATGATCCTGCGCGAGAGCGAACTGCTCGGCGTCGTGGAGAAGTAAGAAGCAGCGTCAGAGATCAGAAGTCCGAGGTCAAATATGAAGCGACGCG
>SLDM01000024.1 GCA_007125255.1 Phycisphaerales bacterium | reverse complement strand
GGTCGATGAAGTCCACGGCATTGCCCGCCTGGACCACGTGGTGGCTGACGCTTTCTCCCAGCGAGGCGATCGCCCGGTACTGCATGGGGACCTCCGGCCGCATCATCCGGAGGACATCGCGCGGCGGGGTGGCGCGGCTGACGATCCGGCGCACGATCTCCCGGTGGCGTTCGATCCGGCGCCGGCCGAGGCGAACCTCACCGATGAGCAGATAGAGAGCAAATCCCGCCAGCGGGACGGCCAGAATGACCACGATCCACGCCAGGGTGGAGGTGGGGTTCGGCTTCGGGCGGGAGAGGATGACCCCGATAAAGGTGAACTGCAGCGCAATGATGACAATGGCCGGAATCGCAGGCCACAGGGCGGCGGTCATTTCATCAGTGTCGCGTATCCCCAGGGTGCTGCCAAGTGAGCCCCGCCAAAGCCAGCCCGCCGGGGGGATGTGGCGGGGGGGCGGGGAGCCTGCCCGGCCGCTCACTCCGTCACGCCCCTCCGTGCCTTTCTCGGTCACTTCGTCACTTCTTAGTTAGCATCACCTTCGCCAGTCCGAGTCCGAGCCAGGCGCCGCCGGCGGCCAGGCCGATCAGGGTGACCGCGCTCCACTGCGCTTCACTGGGCAGGGTCGCGCCGCTTTCGGTCAGCGCGCGCACGATGCCGACCGGTCCGATCAGCACCAGGTCGAGCGCGTCGAAGGTTTCCAGCCGTCCGCCGGCCAGCGCGAACGGGCCGACCAGGCACAGCAGCAGGCACGCGCCCATCACCAGCAGGCGCGGCGCGGTCCGGCGGGTTCCCGTCGCCGAGGCGATCATTGCCCCGACCAGCGTCATCCAGCCGAGCAGCGTCAGGTCCAGGGCGATCGTCCGCGCGACCGTCCACGACGTAAAAAGCCGCGGCAGCCAGATGACCACCTGCAGCAGCGTCATCAGGACCAGCAGATCGAGCCAGACCTGTCCGGCCGGGCGTGCGACCTTCGCCTGGCTCAGCCGCAGCAGCGGCCAGCCGACCATGAAACCGATGACGATCGTCTGCAACAGCAGCCGCAGTCCCGGTTCAAAGCTGGCGGAACTCGGCTGGAGCGGCATGCGCAACCCGATCGTCAGCGACCACGCGCCGAGCAGCCAGAGACCGGCCAGAAAGATCAGCCCCGTCGGAAGGATCAGGGGTGGAGTTGACGCGCGGCTTTCACCCATCGGCGCTTTCACCCTTTGGCGGAAGTGTAGTCAGTTCCCGCGATTGCGGCGGGTGATGACCACCTCATAGTGAGAGGTGATGTCCAGGTCGTCGCGGTACCCGCCGTTGATGTGACCGTGATTGTGATAGAAGTTGTCCAGGTAGAGCAGCTTTCGGTCGACCGTGGCCTCGAGATTCGCTTCCTCGCCCGGCGCGGAGCCCCAGATGATCTGCGTTTCGGCGTCGGTCAACAGCCGCATCGGTTCGCCGCGCAAATGGTCCTTCACATCGATGGCGGTCACCTGATCCCGCCACGGCTGTTCGTCGATGAGCCGAATCAGTCCCAGCGCGGCCATCAGGTCCACGCCCTCCCACTGCGTGCCGGCGTGACCCGGCGGCGGAAAGCGCACGTTGAGGATCGTGATGAAACGGTCGGCCGTCCCGACCGGAAAGCGCCGGGGAAGCAGGTAACCGTAGGGATCGACGAGGTAATCGCCGTCCGGCTGCCGGACGACCGCGTAGGGATCGACGAACACGCCCGTCACCTCGATCAGGTCCACCCGTCGCCGGCGAACCTGTTCGATCGACTCAAACCAGCCGGAGTGCAGCAGCGCGTTGTAGATGCGCCGGAGATCGTCCTGACGGAACGGCTCGGTCCCCTGAAGGGCCGTGCGGACATCCATCTCCAGCCGCTCCTGAAGCTCGCCCGCAACCCACGCCGGTGCGTCGGTGAACTCGACTTCGACCTTCGCGGCGGGGATCTCCCGGGCGGCCTGTTGACTGGCGTACGCCTTGAGCTCCGGCACGCCGTAGCTCCACGCGCCGATGATCGCCACCAGGAGCAGCAGCCACGCCGCCGCCACGCTCGCCCGCCAGAGCGTTGCCCGCTCCGGCAGGGAGATTTCCGGCAGCTTCCAGTTGCGCTTCGTCTTCTTCCTGTTCGCTCCGGACCGTTTCGCCATCCGTGTCGCTTCCTCTCTCCGTGCATGTCTCTACGGGCTTCCCGCGGGTCTGGATTCGACCCTGGTTCGGGCGGTTCCTCGTCACCGGCCCGGCGCGACCGACGCTTCACCAATCGGCGCGATCGCCGGCGGCACGACAGAAAGAATAGGCTCGCCTCAGGCGGGCATCTCGGCGGGCAACCGCTGCGGCCCACCGGGGCTGACGCCGCGCTCCAGCGCGCACTCGATGAGGGCCCCGCAGAGCTCGGGCATCGGCCAGCCATGCGCCTTCGCCGCCATAGGGACGAGCGAATGGCTCGTGAAGCCGGGCATCGTGTTGATCTCCAGGAACCACGGTCCCCGCTCATCGACGAGAAAGTCGACCCGCGCGACGTCCCGGCAACCGAGCGTTCGGTACGCAGTCTCCGCGACTTCCCTGCATTCGCGGGCCACCTCTTCCGGCAGGTCGGGGCTCAGCACGTACGTGGTATCGTCGCGCGTGTACTTCGCCTCGTAGTCGTAGAACGAGGTCTTCGGCTGAATTTCAATCAGGGGCAGGATCTCATCCCGCACGATCCCGACCGTGATCTCCCGGCCGGCGATCAACTCTTCGGCGAGCAGATAATGCCGTTTGGGATGCAGTTCGGCCCGGGCGGCAACGATCGCCTCGGCGGAATGACAGAGCCGCAGGTCCACGCTCGAGCCGTCATCGACCGGTTTAAGGACGACCGGCGGCTCCAGGTCACACGGTGAGCCGGGTTCCAGCAGCCGGGCGCGGGGCGTGCGCACCTGAAACGGCGCGAGCAGGGTCTTGCTCGCCAACTTGTTCATCGCCAGGGCGGCCGGCTTGGGACGGGAACCGACGTACGGCACCGCGAGTTCTTCCAGGAGGACCTGGAGCGGCCCACCTTCACCCCACCGGCCGTGCAGGGCGGGAAAGACCGCCTCCGCATCGCCGATGATTCCGTGGAGCTCTTCCGCATCCGGTCGGTCGATCACCGCCTCGCGCACCTGGAAACGGTCCGAATCGCGCAGGGCCGCGGCGATCTCCCGGCCGGAAAGGAGACTGACCTCCCGTTCGGCGTCGGGGCCGCCCATGATGACGAGGATGCGGGGTTTCGTGTCGCTCATGCGGTCAGGTCTCCGTGGGAATTGCCCGGCTCGTCCTGGCCGCGCTTCCAGATCGTGATCTCCTCCACGAGTTCGATGCCGTGATCGCGGAAGACGCGTTTCTTGATCGTCTCGAGCAGGCGCAGCACGTCGTCGGTCCGGGTGCCTGGATGGGTGATGATGAAGTTGGCGTGTCGCGTGCTGATCTCGGCGCCGCCGATCCGTTCGCCCTTCAGCCCGGATTCGTCGATGAGCTGACCGGCGGAGACGCGCTTCTCCTTCACCGGGTCGACCGGGTTCCGGAACGTGCAGCCGGCGGAGTGATCGGCGAGCGGCTGGGTGGACTTCTTGTAGGCGAAGATCTCCTTCACCCGTTGGCGCAGTTCAATCGGGTCG
>SLDM01000243.1 GCA_007125255.1 Phycisphaerales bacterium | reverse complement strand
GTGAGCGACTTCACCCGCGACTTTCGCGCTCCGGCGATTCTCACCCCCCATCCCGGTGAGTACGAACGCCTCGCCCGGGCGCTGGGGTTGCCGGATGACCCCAAGGATGCGGCGCAGCGAGAAAACGCCGCCGCGGCGCTGGCCGGACGGCTTGGCTGCGTGGTCGTCCTGAAAGGGCAGCAGACCGTGATCAGCGACGGCATCAGCACGTTCGTCAACCGGACCGGCAATGTCGCTCTGGCCACCGCCGGAACCGGCGATGTTCTCACCGGCATCATCGCGGGATTCGTCGCCCAGTTCTTTCGGCCGAGCCTCGGGGCCGGTTCCCGGCAGATCACCGCCGATCAGCAGGGCGGATTGTCACTGCTCGATTGCGCCCGCTTCGCGGTCGAACTGCACGGCCGCGCCGCCGACGTCTGGGCCGAACGGCATGGCCGCGCCGGTCTCCTGGCGACGGATCTGCTCGGTGAGCTGCCGGGTCAGCTTCAAGCGATGCGGAGTCCGTGAGTCACGGCCCGGTCGCCCCGTCGGGGACGTGGCGCGGAGGACGTTCCGGAGCAATCGGTGATACCATGTCGAGTGGCCCCGTGACGGGGCGGGAAGGGGAGCCGGCCCATGGATACATGGATCAAGTATGCCCGGACGATCAGCTTCTGCGCTTTCGTCATTCTGGCCGTGTATTACCTGCGCACCAGCAACACCCGCGACGCCATGTCATCCTCGTGGACGCGGAGCTGCACCGAGCCCGTCGGTTGGTACATCGGTGAGATCGATGAACGTTTCGGGTTCTCCCACGCGCAAGTTCTCGAAGCCGCGGAGCTCGCTGCCGCGGTCTGGAACGCCGACCGGCCGCGGCGGCCCTACTTCGTGTACGACGCGTCCGGCACGCTGCCGATACACCTGAAGTATGACCATCGCGTCAATCAGATCGTGGGTGAGCAGGAGGATTTTCAGCGCCTGATCGCTGAGTATCACGATCAGCTTGCGGCGTACAACGATCGCCTCGAGAAGTACGAAGCTGACCTGAAGCGGTTCAACGAGGGGCGCGTGCGTGGGCACCGCAATCTCGATCGCATGCGGCTGAACCGGGAATCTGAAGAACTGCAGCGCGAACAGCAACGCCTGGCTGAAATCACGCAGTCGCTGGAGCAGCAGAAACCGCAGCGCCGCGGCGTCCAGCACCTGCACATCGGGCATTACCAGAGACAGGTGCTCCGCAGTCGGGGGGTGGAGCGCATCGTCGAAGAGCAGATCTTCATCATGCAGGCCAGCGACTTCGAGGAACTGGTGCTGGTCCTGGCGCACGAGTTGGGACACTCACTCGGCGTAGAACACGTTGATGATGCCGAAGCGGTCATGCACCCTTACGGGACCGTTCCGCCCCACGGTCGCATCCGGCTCACGCCGGCGGACCGGGAAGCGCTCCGAGCCGCCTGCCGCTCGTCGTGATTTGAGTTTTCAACTCACCACGAGCGGCAGGTCCTCGGCATAGCGATGGGGCGCGGCGCGGATTGACGGCCGCCGCCTGCAGTTATGAACGCGAACCGGGTCGGGACCCGGCCGCCGATGCAGCGCGTTCGGCACGGGACCGCACGCGATTCTTCGGCATGCGTGCCGGCGGGGCACTGCCGCGTCGCGAGTTCTGTTCCTCGCGCGACTCCGCATCCGTTCGCCGGCGCGAGCGCGGTGACGAGCCGCGGCCCTTTCCGGCCGCGTGAACGTTGCGCCCGCCATTGCGGGCGGCCTTGCTCCGATTCTTGCGGGGCGGGCGGGGCTGATCGCGCGGCGCGGGGGCCGGCGAGCCATCCTGATGGCCGCCCTGATGACCCCCCTGATGACCGCGGCTCGGCGCGACCGCGATCGACTGCTCCGGCATGTCATTGCGGACCGCGATCTTCCGGCCGGTGAGCCGTTCAATCGCGCGGAGCGAACCGCGTTCATCGGGATCGCAGAACGCGATCGCCACGCCGCTGGCGCCGGCACGGGCCGTCCGACCGATGCGGTGCACGTACGTTTCCGGCTCGTGCGGCAGGTCGTAGTTGATGACGTGGTTGACTTCATCCACATCGATGCCGCGCGAGGCGATATCGGTGGAGACGAGCACCGGCGGGTTGGTGCCCTTGAACGATTGAAGCGCTTTGGTCCGGGCGTTCTGGCTCTTGTTGCCGTGGATCGCTTCGGCGGGAAGGCCCGCGCGGACGAGATCCTTGACCACCCGGTCCGCTCCGTGCTTGGTACGGGTAAAGACGAGCGTGCGGCCGGCCGCCTCGCCATTCAGCAGGTTCCTGAGAAGATCCGGCTTGTTGCGCTTCGGAACGTGGTAGACGAACTGCTCGATCAGCTCCACCGCGGACGAGACCGGATGTACGGCGACTTCCACCGGATCCTGCAGGAGGGTTGCCGCCAGAACGCGGATATCCTGGGGCATGGTGGCGGAGAAGAGCAGGGTCTGTTTGCGCCGGGGCAGTTTGGCGCTGACCTTGCGGATGTCGTGGATGAAACCCATGTCGAGCATGCGGTCGGCTTCGTCGAGGACGAAGTGCTCAATCGCGCTGAGGTCGACATGACCCTGGTTCATCAGATCGAGCAGGCGGCCGGGGGTGGCGATGATGACATCGACACCCTGGCGCAGGGCGCGGGTCTGGGGAAACTGTCCGACCCCGCCGAAGATGACGGTGTGCCGGAGGGAGAGGTCCTTGCCGTAGACCGCGAAGCTGTCGCCGATCTGGGCGCCGAGTTCGCGGGTGGGGCAGAGGATGAGCGCCCGCGGCTTTCGGCCGTCACCGGCTGGCTTGCGCTTCCGGCGGCTGCGATCGCCGCCGTTCGCTTTGTTGGCCGGGGCGTGGCTGGAATGGCCGTTTCCGGTCGCGGAGCGCTGTTTCTGAAGATGGTGCAGGATCGGCAGCGCGAAGGCCGCGGTCTTGCCGGTCCCGGTCTGGGCGCAGCCGAGGAGGTCCCGGCCGGCGAGAACATGGGGAATGGATTTGGCCTGAATCGGCGTGGGGGTGGTATAACCCTCGCGCGCAACGGCACGAACGATGGGCTCTGCGAGCCCGAGCTGATCAAATGACATAGAAGAAAATGTGCTTTCGTGTTTGTTTCCGGATGTTCGGGCTTCCGGAGGGCCCTGACCGGAGTGTGCTCAGACGCGAACGCGTCGTTCAAGCCAATCGGTACCTGGCGAATGTCCAATGGCTGTCACGTCCACGGAGCAAGTTCAGAAGCATAGCGTATCGACCGGACAGAGTCCAATCATGAATGAAATTCTGTGATTCCGGGCGTCCACAATGAAAGTGCCCTCTTCGTTCGACCGGCTGCGGCCGGCGGTTCGGCGGGGATACCGACCCCCGCCCGGCACATGCCCCTTGACCGCCACCGGACTTTTCTGACCATCGCCGAATCGGCGGCGATCCCTCCGGCGAAACCAACGTCTGACGCAGGAAACTGAATATGTTTGGAATCCGACCAACAGGAGGAGTCAATCGATGAAAAACGGCAAGCTATTGTGTGTTTCGTCTGCCGCGGTGGTCCTCGGCGCCGCCATGACGGCGGCCCATGCCTCCGAAGCCACCACGCTGACCGGCGTTGATGATTTTCAGATCTCGACCGTGTTCCAGAGCTTCT
>SLDM01000175.1 GCA_007125255.1 Phycisphaerales bacterium | reverse complement strand
GAAGATCCCGAGAACTGCATCTGGCTGCCCGAGGACGCATGGATCCTGGAGGACGGTGATCTCTCCGAGATGATTGCCTCGGGCATCGATTCCGATTGCGACGCCAATGACAACGAAGACCTCTGGTTCTGCTGGGAACCGGTCCCGACGGCCTGGCCGACCGTCTTTGCCCGAGTGGAGTCGGCAGACGGATTCACCCCCACACTCCAGCTCTTCATCGACGATGTCATCAATGACTTCATTCCGGTCATCGCCCCGCTGACGCCCTGCGCCACCGGAACCGGAATCCAGAACGAACTGTTGATCCCGACCTCGACACTCGAAGAGCACGAGGTGATCTACATTCGGATCAGCGGCGTCAACGACGGCGACGGTGAGTTCACGTTCCGAATGGAACCGATCATCAATTGACCTGGTTGCCGGACAATCGAGAACCACGACTGGAAAGCGCCCCGGACGATGATTTCGCCCGGGGCGCTTTGGTTGACGTCCCTGCATTACCAGAACTCGGTCGACCGGGGTCAGAATGCGAAGATCGCGTCGAAGACCTTGGAGATGATGCCTTTCTCGTTGGTCCGCTTCAACTCACCCTTGTGCACCTTCTCGATCTTCAGATTGTGAATCTGGTTTGAGAGGATCGTGTTGGATGCGGTCACGTCTTCCGGCCGGCAGACGCCGGTGACCTTGATGATCGATTCCTCGTCGTCGAGCTTGATGTGCGTGCGCGCTTCGACCACCATGTTGCCGTTGGGCAGGACCTGGATGACTTCCGCCGTCACGCGGGCGGTGAGATCATCGCGGCGCCGGTAGTCCCCGTCACCGGAAAACTCCTTGCCGAAATCAAGCCGCAGCTCCGGCATGTTGCTGGTCCGGCCGCCTTCGAGTTGCAGGGCAAGGAGTTCGGGAAGTGAGAAGGCCGGCCAGCGCGGAATGCGGCCGTCAACTTTGAACTCCTTGTCCAGGTCCAGCTCGTGCCGGCTGCGCGCCTGGCTCTGTTCGCGGACGATGATCTGAATCAGATCGTGCTTCTGGAATCGCCTCGGTTCCGGCGGCGCGATCGCGAACATGCTCATCTGCCTCAGCGCGTGGGGCTCCTCCTCCGCCAGGCCGCGCGTCTCCGAAGGATGGGCCGGCGTTGTCACCAGCAATGAACTGCTGGGAGGGTGATCCGCAACCGCCGGGTCCGGCGCGAACAGTGCGATGAGCAGCCAGGCCGCAACGACCGAGAACGAGAGTTTCCAGGGGCGGGCGTACTTCATGATTCGCTCCTCTCAGGTGACTTCAGCGAGTGAGATTGATGACCGCTTCGTTCGCGCCGGTGACGGTCGCCAGGAACGTTTCGCGTTCGCCGATCTTGCGGAATTCGATCGTTTCCCCGTCCGTCCCGTCGGCGCGGGCTTCGGCCTGCAGCGTGATGACCGCGCCTCCGACCAGGCAACGAACGTTGACGCGGGCGCCGCGCCGGATCAGTGTTTCACGGTAGAGATGCTGAGTTCGCAGGACGTCACCCGTGCGGAGTCGCTGCGCCGCCTTGCGGCCGATCGCGTCGTCCACGCGCGTGACCCGAGCGACATCGCGCGGCGGAAGCCACTGGTGTTCGACGTCCAGGTCGCTTTCGCGAATCAACGCGCCCCGCTCGACGTCTTCCTTCACGATGACGACCGGCTGACGCACCCGGAGAGAAACGCGTATCGTCTCCCGGTTCTCGATCCGGTCATCGTTCCACTGTCGAACCACGATATCGATCCGATCACCCTCGACGCCGCTGACCGGCTCGACCTCGTAGCGGGACTCATCGGTGGACGCAGCGAGAAGCGACTCATCTCGTTCGTTGAACGAGAGTTGGAGCCGATCGGGATCGACACGAAGCCCCCGCGCCACGATGCTCGCAATCAGTCCGCGCACGTTCGCTTCATTGACGAGGGTGTCGGCGGTGACCGCGTCCCGTTCTCTTCGACGTTCGCGCGATGGCGCGGGATCTGAGTTGAGCGCGATCTCCTTCATCGCCATCGGCGGTGTCGCGATACTGCGTCCGCGCGGGCGCACGACGACGACGCGACCGTTCAGATTCACGCGGCCCCAGTGCACGCCGGCATCGTCAAGCGCGTTGCGCACGGTGCGCAGCGATATTTCCAGCGGCTCATCCGGAGCGTCGACGCGCATGATGACCGTCTCCGCATAGCGCCTGGCCTCTTCACCGACCAGCTCCGCAATGTCGCCGAGGCGAATCTCGTTCTGCCCGGCAGACATGCGTACGGAAGCGCGGAGTGTGATCGTGTCGGCCACGGCCGATGCGGTCAAAAGCGAGGCGAGGAAGAGGATCAATGCGTTCTGCATGGTGATGGTCTTGACTGTCATGATGAGGACTCCATTCCTGATGCCCGTGGTCGGGATGACTCCACATCCCGCGAGTGACCTGGTTCGGTCACGATGTCTACCCGGCGGGTTTACTAGAACCGTCGAAGCCGTCCGATGGTCTGCAGCGCCTCGTCGGCGGCCTGGATCGACTGGCTGTTCATTTCAAATGCGCGTTGGGTACGAATCAGATTGACGAGTTCCGTGACCGGGTCGACATTCGATCCTTCGAGAAAGCGCTGGCGAATCCCCCCCCGTCCGCCTTCCAGCGGATCACCCACCCCCGGCTCGCCGGAGGCGGCGGTCTGCACGTAGAGGTTCTCCCCGATCTGCTTGAGACCGGCGGGGTTCACGAACGTCGCAAGTTGAATGACATCCAGTTCATCCGGCTCCGCTTCTCCGGCGAGGCTGACCAGGATCGTTCCGTCAGTCAGAATCTCGATACCGGTCGCATCCGGCGGAACCTGGACGTTGGGGATCAATCGCCGGCCCTGATCGTTGGCCATGACGATCTCGCCCTCGGAGTTCAGTGTGAAGTTGCCGGCACGGGTGTAGGCGAGACCGCCCTCACCGATGTCATCCTCGACCAGGACCTGGAAGAAGCCGTCGCCCTCGATCATCATGTCGAGGTCGCGTCCGGTGTTCTGTGCGGTGCCCTGTTTGAAGTCGAGCTGTGTGCCGGAGACCTTGGTGCCGAGGCCGACGTACAGACCGGTGGGTCGTTGATCGCCGTTGGCGTTCTCCACGCCGGGCTGGGCCTTCTCAAGGTAGAACAGATCCTGGAAATTGACCCGACTGGACTTGAAGCCGTCGGTGTTCACGTTGGCGAGGTTGTTTGCCGTGACATCCAGACTGGTGCTCAGGGCACTCAATCCGGTGGAGGCGGAATGCAGGGCAACGATGGCCATGGGACATTTCCTTGCGAGAAGGGCCTCCGTCACGGGACGGAGCCGGGTTGATCGAATCAGCCGACGCGGGCAAGGGTATTGACCGCTTGCCCCATGATGTGATCGTGGTACTGAAGCATGGTGGCGTTGGAGCCGACGGACTTGGACGCGCCGATCATGGCGTTCATCGCCATGATGGGATCGACCGCACTGGCCTCGATATGTCCCTGCACCATCTTGCCGTCAGCAGGAATCAGATCCGGGTTGGCCCCGTCACGGAAGCGCAGCAGGTTGTCGCCGGCCTTCCGCAGAAGTGCCGGATCGGCGCTCTGCGAGAATCGAATCTGCGCGACGACCGCGCCCCCCTGGGAGATTTCGCCGTTGG
>SLDM01000275.1 GCA_007125255.1 Phycisphaerales bacterium | reverse complement strand
GCGCATCACCGGCGAAGGGTCACCCCGGGCGGGAACCGTTCGATCCGTCCAGGACATGATGCACCTGACCGGGCTCTACCAGTCGATGCTCGCCGGGTCACGGGACTTTCCCGACAGCCGGTACCTGACGCCCGCCCAGGTCGCCCGATCGTCGGATCAATCGCTGGACACCACCGCGAATTTCTATTCCGCGCTGGTCGCGCAGAACTACGTTTCACCGCAGAACCTCATCTCCGCCAACGAGTACAGCGGTTACGTCGAGCCGATGCATGATTACGACTTCACCAGCTACGATCCGCAGCGCGGGCGGTATTGGGATGAGAACTTTCGCGCGGATCTTCATCGGCTCTCTCATGTGTCATTCGCGCACATGCCGTTCTTCGGCGAGCGCTACGAGCGGCACTGGCGCGCGACGATGGACGGCCGGGTCGTGCTGATCGGCAACCGCGGGCCGAAGGACGGCATCGATGATCCCTATTCCATGACCTACGGCCGGGACGGAAACTGGGGCGGCCACATCGTCTTCGGTGATGGCAGCGTCCAGTTCGCCGACAGCTTCACCCCCGCCGGGCTGAGCTACGAACGGGGTGGTCAGAGCTATCCCGACAACATCTTTGCCATGGAAGACGGCGCGGGCGGACGCGACATGATCCTCGCGTTCACGGAGGAAATGACGAGCGCGGGCCCCGAACTGCAATACGACTGATCTCCCGGTGCGTGGAGCCGGACCTGAGGATTGCTGGGGAGGAAGACCCGGCTTCGCATCGGTCGAACCGACATCAGCTCGCAGCGCTGGCCACCGCCGCGTCCATCCGCGCTCGGGGCTTGCGCACCCACCCGCCCGGGACGAGCAGGCCCACGATGAGAAGCAGGACTCCCAGCGTCACGCCGATCATCCCCGCCGCATTGGTGTCCATCCAGACCGCCGCGCCGTAGCCGCCGGTCGAGGCGAGCAGCGCGAACAGCATCGCCAACAGCAGCATCGTCACGAGCCGGTTCGTGAGCAGGTGGGCGGCGAGCGGAGGGACGATGAGCATCGCCACCACCAGGATTGAACCGACCGCTTCGAACGCCGCCACGACGGTGATCGCGGTCAGCGTCATCAGCAGGTAATGCATCAGGTTCGGGTTGATGCCCTGCGCGGAGGCCATGCCGGGATCGAACGCGCTGAGCCGCAGTTCCTTGAACAGCAGCACGACGACCGAGAGATTGAGTGCGAGCACGAGCGAGAGCGAGACGAGTTGGCGGGGAAAGGTCGACCAGGTCTGCCAGGTGAAGATTGCGGCCAGGGAATCGGGCGGGGTGACCCACAGCACGTGCTCCATCTGGCCGTAGAGGACGCAGTCAGCATCGAGATGGGCCCGTCCGCCGGATGCTCCTTCGAGCATGATCACGCCCAGCGCGAAGAGAATCGTGAAGACCACGCCCATCGCGGCGCCGGGTTCGATGCGCGCGGCGCGGTGAATGAGCTGCGTGAAGAGTGCGGTCAGGACGCCCACCGCCGCGGCGCCGAGAAAGATCGGCATCGCCTGCAACGTACCGGCGAGCAGGAAGCCCGCCACGATGCCCGGCAGGACGGCGTGGCTGATCGCGTCGCCCATCAGGCTCATCCGGCGCAGCACCAGGAACACACCGACCACGGCGCAAGCCAGAGACGCCAGCACGCCGGCGGCGAGCACCGGCAGATCCTGCATCAGGATGACTTCGAGTGAGGGCATGAGGGCGTGTTGAGAACTTCGAAGCGATGAAATAATCAGAATTTCGGGCCGCGAGCAACCCGATGGACGCGACGGCTCGCCAGTCCCGCCGGGCCGGCGACATCATCATAGGTACTCTCGAACCAAAAGCGGTTCCAACCCCGATTCCGGCGGGCGCGTGCTGCTGGGGATAACCCCTCTGTCCCCCATCACTTCGTCACTCCACCCCTTCGTCCCTCTGTCGCTCCGTCGCTTCGTCGCTCCACCCCCGTGCCTCCGTGCCTTTGTCTCTCTATCATGAGCTCATGCCTGACTCATCTCTGCTGGAAACGTTCGCGACGCCCACCGTTTCGCCGTTCGTGATCGAACACACCAACGAAGAGTTCACCTCGGTCTGTCCGAAGACCGGCCACCCGGACTTCGGTGAAATCATTCTGCGCTACGTTCCCGCCGAGACGTGCGTGGAGCTGAAGAGTCTCAAGCTGTACTACCAGTCCTTCCGGAATGAAGGCATCTTCTACGAAGCGGTGACCAACGCCATCCGTGACGACCTGGTCGCGCGACTGAACCCGAAGTGGCTTCAGGTCGTGACGGTCTGGCGCGGCCGGGGCGGCATCCGCTCACGCATCTTCGCCAGCCATGGCGAGGTGCCCTCGGAGTGGAAACGCGGCTGAGCGCATCCATCTGGAACGTGCGTTCTTCGAGACGGACGGAAGAGGGGCGCCTCAGCGCAGCGCGCCGACACGTCGCAGGAGCGTGATGGTCTGTTCCAGATCGCCGAGGCGGTTGAGGTCAACGGTGCTCCGCACCCCGGTCGGGAGATCGTGGGACGCGGCGAGTTCCTTGTGGAGCGGGTGTTCCGCGCTTTCACGCACGAACCGCTGCTGCACATCTTCACGCAGCAGATACTCGAGGAAACGCTGCGCGGCATCGAGATTGCGCGCGGTATCCAGGATGCCCGCGCCGCTGATCAGCATGGTTCCGCCCAGGTCGCCGGCGCGGCCGGGTCCGGCGGGAACGTGGTTGGCGACGGGAAAGGACTCACCACGCTCGACGATGAAGCGGTGCAGGTAATAGTGGTTGACGAGCCCGAGATCGATTTCGCCATCGGCCACGGCCTGCACGATCGGCATGTTGCGGGGATAGGTCCGCACCCCGTTGGCGATCATGTCGCGCAGCCACGCTTCCGTGGCGGCTTCACCCCGCTCCAGGCGCATGGCGGTGATGAACGCCTGGAAGGAGGCGTTGGACGGTGCCCAGCCGATGCGGCCGCGCCATCGTTCCTCGGTCAACTCCAGGACGGATTCCGGCAGGTCGGCCGGATCGACGCGCTCGGTTGAATAGCTGAGGGTGCGCATGCGGCCGGTGATCCCCACCCAGCGGCCGGCATGATCGCGGTCGGCGGAACCCACCCGGGCAAGAATCGTCTCGGGAAGGAGACGGAGCCGGCCCCGCTCGGCAAGGACGGCCAGCCCACCGGGATCCTGCGCGTAGAACACATCGGCCGGGCTGCGACGACCTTCTTCGAGAACCAGCGCGGCGAGGGGGCCGGTCGAGGCGTACTTGGTTCGTACCCGGATCCCCGTCTCCTGCCCGAAGGATTCGATGATCGGTCCCACCAGCGACTCGGATCGACCGATGTAGACCACCAGCTCCCGGGCGCCCGTCGACACCGACGCCCCCGCCAGCTCCGCGCGAGATGCTCGCTCTCCACTGCTCATCGCAGCGTGGACGGCGACGACCACGACGGCGATGACCGTCAATGCGGTCACGGCGAAGAGAGTCTGCCGGATAGCCATGGTGCCCTTGGGCATGCCGTACTCCTCAAAGTAATTGAGAATCAGTCTCGATGGCGGCAGCTTAGCAGCTTTTTCGCTGCGTGGGGGGGCTTTTCCGCCCGGAAACGATCAGGAACTCACTTTCGGGGTCGAATTCCGGTCAGTGGGGG
>SLDM01000416.1 GCA_007125255.1 Phycisphaerales bacterium | reverse complement strand
CTTCTTCACTTGTTGGTCCACTTCGCACAGGGCGGACATGATTGTTGAACCTCTTAGGTGCAGTTCCAACGTGCTCTACATGCCAGTCCACTTCGTACACACGGTCATTACTGTACTCCGTGGACGACCAATGGTAGTGCGACCAGAAGTCTTGCCAATCATCCATATCAAACCCGGCGGGGAAAGTTATACCACCGTTATGAATGGCGTCATATATCGCCTTGAGTTCGTATTTTGAAGGTAAATACCAGCCATTATATTCTACTACTTCAAAATCATCTACTTTATCTGCGTGAAAGTATTTACTTGCTGTATAATAAAAAGTTCCACCTTCAGTTGCGGTAAATTCTGCTTTACCTTGATTGTCGGTTGTTATGGTATCTAAAAGAGTTGTTTTCCCGACGTCAGAATATATCTTTATTTCCACCCCTTCAAGGTTATTAACTTCTTTAAATGTTACTTTACCCATTATCTCTTTCTCCCCACGGAAAAATACCTGTCTCCGAAATCGTGTATCATTCCCTGAAATTCGTGGTTATCAAAAACAGATATGGCGTCGTTGCGGTTAATAATTATCGCCGTATTGTTTCTTGGAGACTCATACGGCAAGATCAACATATACCGCCTATCCCAGTTAATAGCAAAAATAGTCGTCGGAGCACCTATGGAAAACGGTATTTCTTCCTGTTCTTCTCCAACCACCTGCGCTCTCTCTACATAAAACCCCAGCATTTTAGCGTCTACCATAACAACTATTGCTATTTGAAAATACGGATGATCGGAACCCACAAGAGGATCAACCTCTTCTTCCAGCTGATCCTCGTGTTCCAGTGTTTTCCACGTAGCCGAAGATACGCCGGCCATAGTGGCCGCAGACCGGATCCAGAAATAACAGTCCCCTACAAAGTCCGCTGTAAACTGCCCCAAATTATATCCTGTCCGGGAAATAACCGAGCTTACCCACCACGCCGGACGATACGATTTGCTTAGATCGTACCCGCCGTTGGCGTATACTATACCTGCGCTGCCGTGGTTTGTTTTTAAATCCCAAGCCCCGGTAGTTATATACGGAGTAACTTCCGAGAGTTCTTCGTGTTCCCATTCTTCTAATGTTTCGGGGTTGAGGTTTACAAACTCCATCTCCACGTCAGCGTCTTCTATATGTCTCCCCATAAGAGTATTGAACTGTGAGTCTGCAGACTTGGTAGCAAGAGACTCTGTTTCAGTGTCTCTGTCGTGGTATGACTCTCTTTGGTTGTTTATGTGAAACCGAACATTATCACAATAAGAATACACTACTCTACCCTTATACAATCCGTGTACATTCCAGGTTCTTAACCTTGCTTTTGTTAAATGGCCATTTATTGTAAAAGTTCTTGTAAAATTCTTGTTAGCGTTTTTACCGGAAACATAAGCTCCTTTAGTTTGAGATTTACTTACATTTTCTTCTTGATAATATACTGTTAACTCAACATATTGATACCCTCTCACGAGCCTCCCTTCTACATTATACCCCCGTAAATTTCTTACTTCTCCTCGCAGCTCAATAGTCCTTACATAAGGTTTATCAAAATTTTCATCCCGAATTTTTGTTTCGCCTTTTCCACCAAAACTACCAGTTGTAGCTACTTTTCCGTGGTTTACTGTTCTCTGCTTTTTTTCGTGCAATATGCGATTATCGTCTATTTCCCCGTTGTCGGTTAAGGTAAACTCTTCAGCGTCCATAGGATCAACGGACAGGTTGTTTCCGGAAACATTCATGTTATAGCTCTTGTCTGAATACAACTCAAAATTCCTGTTTGTATCATAAATGATTTCAGAGAAAACCCGAATACCTGTCGTACATTTCTCGTACAGTTCTTTTATCCTGTCGGTAACCCTCTCCATCCGGGCCCCGTCAAACCGGTATATTCCATCCATGGCAGCCCAATACATCTGGTTGCGGACCTCAACTATGCTCCTGTGAAACGGACAACCTATCTTGTCGTTGATTAACTGAAATTGGTATGTCTCCGGAGTCGTGCCTACCAGCTTAAACATTTTATCGGTCTTAAATATGTATAGCTGTCTTTGAAAAACAAAAGCCCCGGTAATCTGGTCTCCGTCATCTTTATGGCACCAGCGCTTATTAAGGCCCAACCAGGCCCCCGGAGACTCCTGGTCTATGTAACCCCCCTCCAGATCTATAATCTCGCTAAAATGGACCGCTGAGAGGTCCCCACGCAGGGATATAATCCACATCCGGCTATGATGAACCACCGCCAGGCGGCCGGAAGGAACAATCCGGTTTGGTTTTTGGCCGGTAATTTTCGTTATGTTGTCTAAGTTTCCTTCTGCTGAGGAGGAAATAACCACATCCGCCGGAGTATCCGGATCAAAAGTAGGGTTTTCGGACCCGGAGTCGTCGTCAACGGTAAATTCCCAGTCATCAGCGTCGCTGAATTCTACTTTAAAATCCATTTGACCTTCGTTGCGGACCCAGTTTTCCTCAAGAAACGCCTGCTTTATGGTTAGTTCGTCTGCGACCTCATTTGTCTCGTAGTCTGTTTCTTCAAGTTCGTTGTCGTCGTAGTTATATCTGACCGCCAGCAGAGTTTCCATATCCCCGTCCCAGCGGTATGCGTAGTCACCCCGGTTAAATATGTACAGGTTGTCTCCCTGGATACAGAAATACGGAATGACATTGGGGTTGAGCTGCAGGTCTGCAGCCTGACCCGCAGACTCGGCGTCTTTTAAAACATAGGCAGGATCCATCTGCGGTATTGAAGAAACAAAAATCTTCGTCTGTTCGTCAACAACCGCCGCCATAACATAATATCTTGTTCCGGTTGACAAAGAAAAAGTAACATAATTAACAATATTGTCAACTACCAGCTCGTCGTTGACCGCAAGATACCCTTTTCTCCCCACAAGGTTCCCTCTGTGTTCGTCATAAACAAAGTTCTTTGCATAGGGAGTCTGGTTGAGGGGGAGCAGATCCTTAGACTGCTCCATATTCATTCCCCCACTAAAATCGTCTAACCTGGATACCTTCATTCAATCTTCCAAAGCTTAATGTCTTTGAGCAGTACGCAGGCCAGCTCTATTGCGAAGTTTACCCAGCGGGTAGTTACTACCCAGTCGTTTCTTTCGGCCTGGGCCAGAATCCGCTTAAGCGCTTCTTTTGCTTTCTCGGGGCCCGGTTTGTCCCGGTGTAGGGCCTCTATTTCTTTAACCACCACTATGGCATACTCTATGATCTCCCAGTGGTCTGATATAAAAGCCTTGACTGCTTTCACAATAATCCTTATGCGCCTGTATGTTTTTGAAAACAAACCCTTAATCCAATCAATCATTTCTTCCTCCTCTTTTCCTTCATCTTCTCCAGCTCCGTTATTATCTGCTTTGCGTTCCCGGATATATCGGAGGACATAGCTCTTGCCTGTTTAAAAAAGCCTGTGTCTTGACTGTCCCCCTCAACCATATCAAGACACTCTCTTATAGACGACGCCATCATATCTATTTCGGTTGCCTGATGTAAAATGTTAGCTTCCAGTTTATTCACTTTTCAACCTCCTCATCTCATCAAATAGTAAATCAAGTTTCTTCTCTGTATTAAAAATCGTTTTCCTTGCTGCTATGTCTGACTGTCCGTTGTTCGTATTGAAACTCAGCAGTTTTTG
>SLDM01000543.1 GCA_007125255.1 Phycisphaerales bacterium | reverse complement strand
TTCTGGTCACCGCCTTCGAGCCGAGCGGTGATGCCCACGCGGCGCCGCTGATCCGGGCGCTCAAGGCGCGGCATCCCGATCAGCCGATCGTGGCCCTCGGGGGGGCGAGGATGGCGGAGGCCGGCGCGGAGCTGCTGGAAGAGACCGCGGCGGACGGGTCGATGGGGTTGAACGCGTTGGGCAAGGTCGCGGCCGTGCGCCGCTCGGTCGGCACGATCCGCTCGTGGCTGCGCTCCAACCGCCTGATGCTTCATGTGGCCGTCGACTCGCCGGCCGCGAACTTTCCGATCTGCAAGGTGACCCGGCGGGCCGGCGCGAAGGTGGTCCATCTGGTCGCGCCGCAGATGTGGGCGTGGGGGAGCTGGCGCATCGGCAAGCTGCGGCGCCTGACCGATCTGGTCCTCTGCCTGCTGCCCTTCGAGGAGGCGTGGTTTCGGGAGCGGGAGATCGCCGCGCGGTTCATCGGCCACCCGACGATCAATCGGCCGCTGGATCCCGATGCGCTGCAGGAACAGGCGCGTTCCCTTCCCTCGGGTGGCCCGAAGATCGCGATCTTTCCCGGATCACGATCGCACGAGGTGGAAGCGAATCTCGGCCTCCTGGTCCGCGTCTACACGGAACTGAACCACCGGCAGCGCGGCACGGCGGGATTGGTCGTGGCGGCGAACGACGCGCTGGGGATGCGCATCCGGCGGAAGCTCGGCACGCTGCCGCCGGGCCTCCACGTCACCACCGGGAACGCGGATGTCGCGATCGCGTGGTGCGACTTCGCGCTGAACGTTTCGGGGACGGTCTCTCTGGACATTGCCCGGCAGGCCAAACCGATGGTCGCCGTCTACAAGACCGGCTGGATCAGCGTGCTCGGCGCGAAGCTGCTCCTGAAGACGCCCTTCCGGCTGCTGCCGAACATCATCGCCGGCCGGGAGATCGTGCCGGAGTTCATTCCCCATGCGGGCGGGGCGGGGCCGATCATCGACGCCGCCGTCCATCTCATGGAGGATTCGAAGCATCTGGCGATCCAGTCCGAGGCGCTCCGGCGGGCGCTGGTGAGCTACGAAGGTCACGTGCCGGAAGAAGAAGCCGCCGACGCCATCGATGAGCTGCTCGGTCGATCGCCCGCGCAAACCCGATCCGCGGCCCCGGCGGCGGCGACGACGCGGGGGTGAGTGGCGCGGTGCGTGGGGGGGCGTGGGGGGTCACAGGTGCCGCACCGGATAGAGGGCGACCACGCAGAGCGCATTGCCCATGCGGTCCTTGATCGGCACGAACCGGAGACACGGCGCGGCGATCGGCAAGCCTCGTTCCAGACACCGATCCTGCCAGATGCGCAGATCGTGGTCGGCCACCAGCTCGTTGTGCACGAAGAGCATGATGAGCAGGCCCGCGTGCAGAATGCCGGGATCCTTGCAGAGCTTGCTGACATCCTGCCCGACGGTCGAAAGCAGTTGTGAACTGTACTGCCGGTTCGGGCCCTCAACGGTGTGCTGCGCGACGGTCTTGACCTCGAGCCAGAACGCATCATCCAGGTCGACCGCGTCGGGGGCGTCAAAGAGCGTGGCCGCCTGATCCGGCTGCCGGAGCGGACGGCCGTCGTGCGTGAGGACCAGATCGCACCGTTCGCCTTCGGAGTTGCGGCGCTTCTTCCGCTTGGCGGGATACCGCTGCTCACGGTGAACGCCGTAGCCGGCGCGGCGCAGGATGTCGGCGAGAACGGGGTGCAGTTCGAGCTCTTCCCGCGCATCCAGACCGTACACCGCGTGCTCCGCGTCCAGCTCGCGCAGCGCGCTTTCCAGGCCTCCGGCAAGGACATCGGCGATATCGGCGTATGACCACACGGCCGCGCATGGTAGCCAGCCCGCCCCGATTCGGGGTATCGTGCGGCGAATTGACCTCCGGAGAACCACCATGCCCACCCGCACCCGAATCACGAGACTCCTTCCGCCGACGCTCCTGCTCGCCGCGGCGATCTCCTTCGGCGGCTGTCAGAGTCCCGAACGCAATCACACGCTCGACGCGCACATGTACCTGTCCAATTTTCTTCCGCACAACGAGTTGATCTTCGACGGCGAGGTCGTTGCGGAGAAGACGCCGGAGGGCACCTTCGTCGGCGAGCCGCTGCGCATGCAGGTTCAGTCGTGGCGGAACGAGGAAGTCCGGGTGGCGTTCCAGGTCGGTGACGACCGTTCACGAACGTGGGTCCTGACGCGGCAGGAAGATGGCCGGGTGCATCTTCGACATGATCACCGCGATCCGGACGGGACGCCCCACGATCTGACCGACTACGGGGGGTACGGCTACGTCCTGGAGGACTGGACGAGCTGCTCCTTCGCCGCCGATGAACGGACGACCCGAATGCTGCCCGAGGCGGCGACGAATGTCTGGACGATGAGTTTCGATCGCGAAAACGACCGGTTCATCTACGACCTGAGGCGGCACGATCGCCCGCGTTTCCGTGCGGTCTTCGATCTGACCACCGGCCGTCTGCCGGGCATGTCCGAAGATGATTGAAAAAGCCCGGGGACCGAAGTCCCCGGGCTTGGGGGAGATGTCGAGACACGGTTCCGGCCTTACTCCACGTCCTTGCCTTCGACGACGTCGGTGAACGGCGGGGCTTCGTGCGGCGGCTTCATGTCGCCGGTCTTCAAGCGCCGAATGTAGTCGTGGTACGCCCGCATCGTCTGTGCGCCGAAGATCAGCATGATCGGGATGTTGACCCAGAGCATCACGCCGAGGCCGATCGTGGTCCAGAGGTCGAGCTGCTCTTCGGTTTCAAAGAAGCCGAGTTGCAATCCGACGCAGGCGAAGATGATGAGGCCGCAGTAGATGAGCTTGTACATCAGGATCGCGCCGTTCTGGGCTTCCTTCGGCAGCCAGTTGACGAGGTAGACCATGCCCTGCTCACCGTAGTAGCTCCAGGTAATCATGGTGGAGATCGCAAAGAGCCACGAGGCGAGCACGACCAGCCACATGCCGAGACCCGGCGCGACGCGGTCGAACGCATGGGCGGTGAGGGCCGCCCCGGCGAGGTCGGCGTAAACGCCCGTATTCAATTCACCATCGACCTCGATGAAGGATGGCTTGCGCAGCGAGTCGATCGTGCGCCAGTCCACCGTCCAGTAACTGTCATCGTTGTCATCCTCCAGAATCGCCCGGCCGTGGATGCGGCGGAAGTCGCGGCCGGTATCGCGGTTCATGTCGGCATGAACCATCATGAAGATCGTCTCGCGGTTCGTCCATCCCGGCCCTTCGATCACGCGCAGGATGCGTCGCGCTTCGCTGGTCTTGCGCGGCAGGATGGGCTGCTCCAGGGTCCAGGTCGGGGCGCGACCGAAGTACAGCTCGCGCTCGACCACGTCCGGCCCGACTTCACCTTCGAATGAATCCCACGCGATGTAGTACGAGCCGTCTTCCTGCGCGATCTGGCCGGGTACGGCGTATTGAATCGGTTCGCCCGCAGCATCGGTCTCGGCAAACGTGACAAAGGCAAAGACGCGATCGCCGTCAGACCATGACTCGCCGTCGATGCGCGACGGCGCTTCAATGCGGGCGAGTGTCCATTCGTTGGTCTCCAGCGCGGCGATCTCCGGAGGATCGGTCAAGCTCGCGATCTGATCACTCTGCAGGAGAACCGCCGGCGGAGCATCGAGGATGGCCTCGGCATCGC
>SLDM01000142.1 GCA_007125255.1 Phycisphaerales bacterium | reverse complement strand
GCTTTCGGTACGCGGGACGCTTTCGGCGCGTCCCTCTGGATTCCCGCTTCCGCGGGAATGACGGGGTGGGGGTAAGCGACGAAGGGACGGAGCGACGGAGCGACGGAGCGACGAAGGGATCGAGGTGACGGAGGCTGTGTCGTCCCCGCGAAAACGGGGACCCAGGGGGCGCGGAGGATGCGCTCGGCGTACGGGACGGTTTCTGTGCGCGGGACGCATTCTGCGAACCGTGCGCTTTCGGTACGCGGGACGCTTTCGGCGCGTCCCCCTGGATTCCCGCTTCCGCGGGAATGACGGGGTGAGGGGCTCGCGCCGAGGTCGCCTGGCGCACCATCCTCCGTGCCTCCGTGCCTGTGTTCCTGTGTTCCTGTGTTCCTTCGTGCCTGTGTGCCTTCGTGCCTGTGTGCCTTTGTGCCTTCGTACCTCTCTCTCCTCCGTCACTTCTTCCCCCTCCCTTTCTCCACCCGTCCGGCCCTCCTATCATGTCTGCGGAAGACCGAAAACGGCCCATGACTCCATTTGACCGCCGCAACTTCATCTCCGTGTCCGCCCCCCCCTCGTCGCGCACCTGCGGGGACGGGTTCCGGCCGGCGGTGACGGTGGTCGTGGTGGCCGCACTGCTCACGGGAGTGTCTGGAGCGCTCTGCCTCCCCGGCTGCGGCGCCGCCGGGGAGAGCTCGGGCAGCAGCAGCAGCAGCAGTAACAACGCCACACCCGCGGAGACCCGGACCCCGATCGCCGCGGTGGAGCTCTCCCGGCGGGATCTCTCCCGGCAGCTTTCCACCTCCGCCGCGGTCGAGCCACGGGCGCAGGTGCGCCTCGCCGCCCGCACCACCGGCACGGTGGAGAGCATCCTGGTTGAAGAAGGCGATCGGGTTGAGCGGGGCGAGCTGCTCGCCCGGCTGGACATGTCCGAAGCGCGGGCGGAGCTCGATCGCGCCCGCGCGGTCGAAGCGCAGGCCGAGGCGGTCTACCAGCGGCAGGCGGAGCTCCTTGAGAGTCGCCTCACCAGCCACTCCGAATACGATCAGGCCCGCACCGACTGGTCGGTCGCCACGAGCGTCCGCCGCCTCTGGGAGACGCGCATAGAGTTCGGCCGGATCACCGCCCCCCTTGATGCGGTCATCGTCGAACGCCGGATCGAGCCGGGCGAAGCGATCGAACAGAACGACATCGCCTTCGAGCTGGCCGCGATGAACGAGCTGGTGCTTCGCATCGGCGTCTCGGAACTCGATATCGTCCACCTCGCGGTCGGCCAGAGGATGCCGGTCCGCCTCGATGCGATGCCCGACGCGCCGCTGGAGGGCACGATCCGCCGCATCTATCCGACCGCGGAGCGGACGAGCCGTCTGATCACGGTCGAGATCCTTCTCCCCCCGGATGCCCACGAGCGCAACGTGCGCCCGGGGTTTCTCGGGCGCATCACGGTTCCGATCGACGAACGGCCGGACGTGCTCGCCGTCCCCGCCGCGGCAGTCGGCGAGGATGACGAGAGCATCTACGTCTACGTGGTCAGCGAAGACCGATTGCACCGCCGCGCGATCGAGACGGGAGCGACCCGCGGCCAGTGGACCGAGGTGCGGGAAGGCCTCGAAGAGGGCGAGATCGTTCTCGCCACGAACCCGATCGACATGTCCGACGGCGAAGCGGTGCGCATCGTCGGATGGCGCGGCTGACCCCCCTTCCTCAGACGGTCGGTCGTTCATCCAGTCAGCCGGTCTTGCCCCCATTTGTTCGTTCGTTCGTTCATTCACCCGGCCGCTCACTCACAGCAAGGTGAGAGTTCACACGCAGACCCATGACCGCTCCTTCCCCCAGAGAAGAGAAGAGCTCCCCCGAGACCGGCCGGGGGATCGCCAACCGCTGTATTCAGCGGCCGGTGGGCACACTGGCCATTGCCTCGGTCGTCTTCGTGCTCGGCCTCTTCTTCATCGATCGCCTGCCGATCGATCTGCTGCCGGCGGTCGAGTACCCGCAGATCCGCGCGACGGTCAACTACCCCGGCACCGCGCCGGAGGTCATGGAGGAACAGGTCACCCGCGTCCTGGAGCGGAACCTGGCCTCCACCGAAAACCTCGTTCACATCGACAGCCGCGCCTCGGAAGGGCGCACCAACGTCAACCTGCACTTTGAGTACGGCACCGATCTGAACGTCGCCCTCCAGGACGCGGCCCGCTACCTCGAGCTCGCCCGCACCCAGCTCCCCCCCGACATCGAACCGCCCCGCCTCTACAAGTTCGATCCCTCCCAGGACCCGGTCTGGCAGGCGGGTTTCAGCTCCACCATTCGCTCCGAAGTCGATGTCCGCGACTGGGTCGAGCACCGCCTCGCTCCGCAGTTGATCGCCATTCACGGCGTCTCCGGGGTCGAGGCCGCCGGCGGCATGGTCCGGGAGATGCAGGTCATCGTCGATCAGGAGCGGCTCCGCTCCTACGGCCTCACCATGCACGATCTGATCGAGACGCTCGCGGCGGAGAACGTCGACATCGCCGCGGGCTGGATGACCAGCGCGACCTTCGACGTGATGGCGAAGACCGACGGCCTGCTCAGATCCGCCGAAGATGTCGAGAACGTCCTGATTACGCTCCCCGGCTCCCGGACGAGCGACCGTGACAACTCGAGGGCCGGTTCCCGGAGCACTCCACGGGGCAACGCCCGGAGCAATTCCCGCTCGAGCGACCGAAGTGATGCGTGGAGCGCCGACCGGCGCATCCGCCTTGCCGAAGTGGCGACCGTCACCGACGGCCACCGTGAACAGCGGCTCTTCGTCCGCCTCGACGGCACCCCGGCGACCCAGGTCTCGGTCTTCAAGCTTCCCGGCGCCAACACCGTCGAGGTCGTCGACTCGATCAACGACACGATCGAACAGCTCGAGCGCTCCGGCTTCTTTCCCGAGGACATTCAGTACGTCGCGATCGACGACCAGGCGTTCTTCATCCGCGGCGCGATCGCCAGTGTGAGTACCGCCGCGATTCTCGGCGGCGTCCTCGCGATGTTCGTGGTCCTGCTCTTTCTCGGTTCACTCCGCAAGGGACTGGTGATCGGCCTCTCCATCCCGATCGCGCTGATGGCGACCTTCGCCCTGATGGGCATGGGCGACCTGACGCTCAACATCATCAGCCTGGGCGGGCTCGCCCTGGGCGTCGGACTCCTGCTGGACAACGCGATCGTGATGCTGGAGAACATCGACCGGCACCGCGATGCGCTGGGGAAGTCTCCCGAGAAGGCCGCCCACGAAGGAGCCCGGGAGGTCTCCTCCGCGATCGTGGCGGGAACGCTGACCAACCTCGCGGCGGTCACGCCCTTCCTGCTCATGACGGGACTGGCCGCGCTGATCTTTCGCGAACTGATCCTGACGATCTCCTTCGCGATCCTCGCGACCCTCGCGGCGGCGCTGACGCTCGTGCCGATGCTCGCGGCACTCCTGGGGCACGTGCGCTTTGAGAGCCGCCTCCACCGCACGCCGCCGCTTCGGTTGTGGAGCTGGTTCATCCTCCAGTTGCAGTGCGCCTACGCGTGGCTGCTGCCATACGTTCTCAAACTCCGCTGGGGCGTACTCGCCCTGGCGATCGTCGGCATGCTCGGTGCGCTGCGCCTCTCCGAAGAGCTGGGCCAGGAGTTTCTGCCCCAGGTCGATGACGGCAACGTGAGCGTGCGCATGGTGCTTC
>SLDM01000064.1 GCA_007125255.1 Phycisphaerales bacterium | reverse complement strand
TCGGAAGAGAACGTGGAGCATGAACTGGAGCGGCTTGAGAACGCCATCGGTGAATCGATCGAGTCGCTTCAGACCGACCGGAACCGGGCCGCGGAGAAACTCGGTCCCGAGCCGGCCAAGATTTTCGAGTTTCACCTCGGCCTCCTGAACGACAAGACGCTCATCGAGCCGATCCGTGAACGGATCCGTGAGGAACGCGTGACCGCCGCCTACGCGGTCTCCGAGGCGTTTCAGGACCTTGCCGATCGCTTCCGGGCGATGGGGAGCGAGGTCTTCCGGCAGAAGGCCAACGATGTCATCGATCTCGATCGCCGGCTGCTCGTGCATCTGGTCGGCCAGACCCAGGACCGGCTCGCCCAGACCACCGAGGAGGTGATCATCATCTCCCACGAGCTGACGCCCACGCAGACGGCAACGCTCGATGTCTCACGGGTGGTCGGCGTGGCGACCGACCTCGGTGGACGGACGAGCCACAGTTCCATCGTCGCCGCCGCCCTCGGCATTCCCGTCGTCGTCGGCTGCCAGAGTCTCACCCACCAGGTCAATGACGGCGATCAACTGATCGTAGACGGCAAGGCCGGCGTGATCATCGTGCGCCCCGACCGGGAGACGATCGAGGAATACGAAGAGTCGATCTTCCGGCAGGCGGGCCTCCGGGCCGGCCTCCTCGGCCTGGCGCAGCAGGAAGCGGTCACAAAAGACGGAACGCGCATCGGGCTCATGGGCAATATTGAGTTCTCCCACGAGATCGAGGCGGTCCTCAAGGCCGGGGGCGATGGGGTCGGGCTCTACCGTACCGAGTTTCTCTACCTCACCAGCCCGACCGAACCGACGGAAGAGGAGCACTACGAGGCGTACCGCCGATCCCTGACGCTGCTCGAGGGCCGGCCCCTGACGATCCGCACGCTCGACCTCGGCGCGGATAAGTACACGCAGCAACGCGCCGAGGAGCCGGAACGCAACCCCTTTCTCGGCCTGCGCAGTATCCGGTACTGCCTGCAGAACCTGCCGATGTTCCGCACCCAGCTGCGGGCCATACTCCGCGCGTCGGCGCACGGCCCGATCCGCGTCATGTTTCCCCTGATCTCGACGCTGATGGAGCTGCGCCAGGCCCGCATGGTGCTTCAGGACGTCATGGAGGAGTGCGAGGAAGAGGGAATCCAGTTCGACCGGACGATTCCCATCGGCATGATGATCGAGGTGCCCAGCGCGGCGCTCATGGCCTCGCAGTTCGCCCGGGAAGTCGACTTCTTCTCCATCGGGACCAACGACCTGATTCAGTACACCATGGCCGTGGACCGGGGCAACGAGCGGGTGGCGAATCTCTATTCCGGGGCGAATCCGGCGGTGCTGCAACTGATCAAGATCGTCATCCGGGCCGCCAAACGCTTCCGGATCGAGACCAGCCTCTGCGGCGAGATCGGGGGCGACCCGATCTACACCATGTTGCTGCTGGGCGTGGGGCTGCGTACAATTTCACTCGTACCCTCCCAGATTCCCCAGATCAAGCGGGTGATCCGGTCGGTCGATATTGAACAGTGCGAGCGGCTCGCCCGAAAGGTCGGGTCATTCGATTCTGAACGCAAGATTCTCAACTGCTTGCGCGATGAACTGCATACTCTCGTGCCCGAGGCGGACGGCGGTTGGTCCGCCTGATGAACGAAAGCCCCGGGCCGTACCGAACGAACCGGTCGTCGGTTCAGAGGTCGAAGGCACCTCCCCGCGCAGCCACGAGCTGTCTCAGGCCTCCCGCGGGTGAGCCCGACCGATGTTGACGGCGACCATACCCGAAGAGCATCGCCTCACACGTGGAACACGTCCCGTGGACATGCCTGAAGTCCGTCCCTGCCGAAGATGCACCCCGCAGCGCGTCCGGCGCGGCCATGACGACTTCCCCGCCCTCCACCCAAACTGATTCCCGTCCTGCGCGCACGATGACTCCTCTCGGGTCACTCTTCCCGGAGAACTTCTGTCGTGTCCCCTGCCAGCAAGAACAAACAGCCCGATGAACTGATGATCGTCAACGATCTGCCCGGCGAAGAGTGCCGCATCGCGATCATTCAGGACCATCACCTCGAAGAACTCTTCACCGAACGCACCGCGTCGGCCACCAACGTCGGCAACATCTACAAGGGCCGCGTCGCCAACGTCGAACCGGCCATCCAGGCCGCGTTCATCGATTACGGTGAGGGGCAGAACGGCTTTCTGCACATCTCCGATCTGCACCCGCGCTACTTCCCCGGCCAGAGTCGAACCGAACGGGTAGGCAAGAAGATTCCGCGCCGCGATCGGCCGCCGATGCAGCAGGCCCTGCGCCGCGGCGACGAGATCCTCGTCCAGGTCCTCAAGGAAGGCCTCGGCACCAAGGGGCCGACGCTGACGAGCTACCTGTCGATTCCCGGCCGACTGCTCGTCGCCATGCCCGAGATGGATCGGGTCGGCGTCTCCCGAAAGATCGAGGATGAAGAGAAGCGCCGCAGGATGCGCGAGATCCTCGACTCGCTCGATCTGCCCGAAGGATTCGGATTCATTCTCCGCACCGCCGGGTTCGACAAGACCAAGACCGAACTCAAGCGCGACGTCGCCTATCTCACGCGCCTGTGGAAGGCAATGGACAAGAAGCGCCAGACCGTCCGGGCACCGTGCGAGCTGTACGAGGAGTCGGACCTGCTGGTGCGCACCATTCGCGACGTGATGCGGCCGTCCATCAAGGCGATCATCGTCGACTCCGACTCCGCTTTCGACCGGGCTTCAAACTTCCTCCGTGTCGCCGCTCCGCGATCGGCGCCGAAGCTTCTTCGCCACCATACGCGGGTGCCGATCTTCCATGCGTTCGATATCGAACGACAGATCGAACTGATCCACAGCCGCACCGTTCCGCTGCCCTCGGGCGGCGCGCTGGTGATCGACCAGACCGAAGCGCTGGTGGCGATCGACGTGAACAGCGGCCGCAGCCGCGGCGCGCGAGACAGCGAAACCAATGCTTTCCAGACCAACTGCGAAGCGGTGGATGAGATCTGCCGCCAGTTGCGGCTGAGAGACCTTGGCGGGTTGATCGTCAACGATCTGATCGATATGCGCCCCCACAAGAACCGCCGCGCGATCGAGGATCGCTTCCGCAACAATCTCAAGCGCGACCGGGCCCGCACCACGATGAGCCGGATCAGTGAGTTCGGCCTGGTCGAGATGACCCGCCAGCGCATGCGGCCGAGCCTGCGCAAGAGCCACTTTGTCGACTGCACTCACTGCAACGGACAGGGCGAGATCAAGTCACCGGAAACCGTGGGCAGTGATGCCGCCCGGCACATCGGCTACCTGCTGCACTTTCAGCGCGTGCAGCGCGTCGAGCTGGTCTGTTCACCCCGCGTGGCCTCGGTTCTGCTCAGCCGCAAACGGCAGGAACTCGTCCGGCTGGAAGACTCCACCGGCAAGCGCATCGACGTGCGCGTCAGCGACGCCATCGCGCAGGATCGCGTGGATTTCTACGCCTACGACGAGCGCAACGCGGATATCGACATCACCCAGCTCGAACAGCCGCGGATCCCGTCGTTGAACCAGCTCGAAGCGGAGAGCCGGGCCGCGACCCGGGAGGCCGAGGAGCGCGCGAGCCGGTACGCCCAGGCGCAGGATCTTGCCGAGGAAGCCGATGCGGGTGAAGCCGAGGCCGAGGAAGCC
>SLDM01000288.1 GCA_007125255.1 Phycisphaerales bacterium | reverse complement strand
TCGAGAATGCGATACGGCCCGATGGATGCCGGAACCGGCGCGTCGCTCGATTCAGAGCCGCGGGCGGCCGCCTCCGACAGCAACTCGCCCACGTCCGATCCCACCTCGTCGAAGTCGATCCCCGGCGTTCGATCCTGGGCGAGGAGTGCTTCAATATCAGTTCGAAGCTCCTCATCATCGCCGCAGCACGAATCGAGATAGGTTTCGCGATCAGCGTGGGAGAGATCGCAGATCTCATCAAAGATGGCTTTGATGCGCTGATATCTCGCCTGGTTCATCGCGGGCATATCGGGGGCTCCGTTCACGTCAAACGGACAGCTTGATCTCTTTCACAACCTTTCTCGGTTGGGCTGCAAACTGAGCTGCTGACGGGGGTGCCGGTCTGATGACAAAACGTGTATTCGCGCCGAGGAGCGCAAAGAAAAATTCAATCGGCATTGCCTCAGCCGCTATCTTCCGCCAATGTCCGGTTGAGCCAGGCCTTGGCCATCCGCCAGTCGAGTTCGACAGTCCGAGGCGATACATTCAGTGCCGTGGCGGTCTCCTGAACGGTCAGCCCCGCCATGAATCGCATCTCGACGACCGCCGCCTGACGCTCATCCAGTTCCGCGAGTTGCGAGATTGCCTCGTCGAGCGCCAGCCAATCCAGGCGCCCGAGTGAATCAGGCGCTTCGGGATCATGGGCGAGAAGCTGCCGTTGTCCCTTGCCGCGTTTGGCGGCGTTGCTCGACCGGGCATGGTCGATCAGAACCTGCCGCATCGCCCGGGCGGCGAGACGCATGAAGTGAGCCCGATCCGTGAGATCACTGGCCGTTTGATCGACGAGCTTGAGATAGGCCTCATGCAGCAGTGCGGTGGGCTGGAGCGTGTGTGAAGTGGGCTGCTGAGCAAAGATCGCGACGGCCAAAGCGCGCAGCTCATCGTAGAGCAGAGGCATCAACTGCCTTGCCGACTCGCCATCGCCGCGCCGGATGTTGCGCAGAAGACGGGTTGTCTGCTCCAGATTCGTCATCGGCTACCCCGCCGCACCTCGCGACACCCTCCAGTTCATTCCGGCTCACATCGAAGCCATTCTACATGATTCTCCGCCGGGAGTGACCCCTGATTTGAGCCGGATTCCGGTACCGAACCGCCACCCGTTCACCGGTGCCGCTCAAAGTTGGAGGAACCTTTGCGCCGCGCCGGCACGGGTTTCGTTTCTTGAGTGACGGAGAGGTCCCATGGCGCTGGCGGCCAGGGAAGGACCCGTGGACCCATCGCGCAAAATCGTTGGTACGAAAGGAAACAAAATGAAAGAGGACCGTAGACGAGTGCATCAGAGATTTCGAAGGTCCCTCGCCGCGGGCGCGGCGCTGCTTGGTGCGGCGCTCGCCGTCCCGGGACAAGCGGATATCATCAGCGCATTTTATCTGAATGCCGAGAACTACAACTACGAAGTCAAGAACATGCCTGATTTCGATCAGCGCAGGCCGACGCTTCCGAACACGGGAAAGTACTACTGCGCGCCGGCATCCGTATTGAACATGATGGGTTACCTCGCCAACCACGGCTATCCCGGCCTGGCGCCGGGCCCGGGCCATTGGCAATCGCAGACGAAGTTCCTCGAAGCCGGCGTCGCGCTGTCCTCGATGGGCAGTTGGATGGGCACGACTGCATTCGGGGGAACCGGCGGATCGGGATGGCACGAAGGCACCTGGATCTGGCTCGACCTCTCGCCGTATTCCGGGCAGTTCATCGTGAACCTGTACCAGACGAACTCGGCAGCCGGTTTCTGGCCCCGAACTCACCACCTTGCCAAGACCGCATCAAATGGGTCCTTGATCGCCTTTGGATACGGCCGGTACGAGTATGCCGGCACGGGTCTGTTCCTCGAACTCGGAGAACGGGTCGGCGGACACGCCATCACGCTCGCGCGCGCCCAGGCCAGCGGTTCATCCGGGCAGATCACGCTCCATAGCCGTGACCCATGGCATGAATCGCCGTTCTTCAATCTCGACTCGCAGTCGACATTCGCCAATCGTGTCTACGACGTCGAAACCCATATCAACATCGGCGTGCAGCCATGGGTGTGGATTGACAGTCTTGATTTCTCAAACGGCGACACGATCGCCGTCGTGGATGGCTACCTCGGCGTCGTTCCCGTCCATGGATTCGGCTACACCCCCGGCGGACACAAGATTTTCATCCTGAACCCGTTCGTTATCGACGGTTTCGAGTCTCTCGCCCTCAGCGAATACGACTACGGTGATGCCACGATCATCGATGCGGCCATGCACCCGGATCTGACCTCGATGTTCGCGCTGGTTGAGTGTCCGGAAGGAGGGGTCAAGGTCAAGGAGATGGACGCCTTCACCGGCGAAACCAGCACACTGCTAAAGGTCCCGACCGGCAAGCAGATCTCCTTCGGCAACAATCGGCTCTTGTACTTCCTGGAAGACACTCGCCTGTACGAAATGAACATCGATATCGTACCGGAAGATCCCGGCGATCCGCCGCCCACCCAGGTGATGGAACTGCCGTTCCCGGCCGACGCCCTTTCCTTCTGGGATGACGATCACAAGTTTCTCGTCCTCTCGGCATCGGAAAAGAAACTGCTGGGCTATCGCACGGACCCCGTCGCAAATTTTTTCGGCATGCCGCCCGCCTTTGAACACCTGGTGGATGTTCCGTTGGCCGGGAAAATCTCCATGGCGGTTCACCCGCCCGACCCCATTCTGCCGCCGTCGGTCTGGCTCCTCTCCGAGGCCTCCGATTCGCTTTTCCGGATCAGTCTGCAGGACGGCGGCGTCATGGAGTCCGTCATGCTCCCGAACGATGCGATGCCGACCGACATCAGCGTCAACGACCTGGGCGACCTCTTCGTGAGCACGGCCGACGGACTTCTGCAGTTGACCTTTTCGCCCGACCTCGGGGGCTGGATGCCGGCGGCAAAGCCGCTCTTCGATCACGATGATGCGTTCGAACATTTCCACGTCGCGCGCAGCCGCACGAACTTCCATCCCGCGATTCACGAAGGGCCCGGATGGGAGCACATCGAGCTGGAGGATGAGGGCCTTCCCGGAATTCCGGACTGCATCGCGGACTTGAACGGTGACGGCACCGTCGACGTGTTCGATCTGCTTGAGCTCCTCGGCACCTGGGGATCCTGCGCCGATCCCTGTCCCGAATCACATTGCACGGCGGATCTCAACGGTGACTGCACCGTTGACGTGTTCGATCTGCTCGAACTGCTCGGTAAGTGGGGCGAATGCCCGTAACCACTTCGGCGCCGCAACTCGACCCGCTTCCAAGCCCCCGTCCCGTTGGCGGGGGCTTTGCAATGGGCGAGGCAGATGCGCTGCTGCCACGCAAGTGAGCCGCGTCGTGGGCCGGTTCGCGGGTGGGAGAACGAGAGCGGCACCGAGGACCTGCACTCGCTCGATCCGCATGTCCCGCTTTGGCAGCGTGGTAAAAGTGTCGGCCCTGGCGCCGGACCCGTTCTGAATGAGCAGTTCCATGAGCCGATCAAGCGTGGTAGAGTTCTGACGGGCATTCCGGGGGTTCGGTCATCGAAGGCTCCCTGAAGGTTGTGAAGCGCGTTCAGAGAAGCCCGGATGGCCCGCCCCTTCAACTGGCGAATTGACAGGACCGATGATGCACGAACACTGCGTTTCCCACTCTGTCCGTCAACGCCTG
>SLDM01000532.1 GCA_007125255.1 Phycisphaerales bacterium | reverse complement strand
TGAATTTCGATCGGCTTCATCGCGCACCAGTCTATCTACCGGGTAACTGCCGGGGCCCGGCCGCGGGCTGGCCGGCCCCCGGCGAGAGCAACGTCATCGGCCGCGCCGCGTGCGGTACGCCCAGCGCCCGAAATCGAGGACCGCGCGGCGGCGCGCGGCGCGGTCCGGCATCTTCGACGGATCCGTACCGAACGCCGTCTCAAAACGCCACTTCAAGTAAGGATGATCCCGCCGAAAGCGCACGCGCAGTCCGAGCCGGAAGAGCTCCCGCAGACCGCCGATCGTGTCGAGAAGGTGACGCATGTGGGGGTCTATCCTAACCGCGGCATGCGTTCGCGCGCGAACAGGCCGTTGCCGGCCGGGGAAGGGATGGAAGAAAAGCGACGGAGCGACGAAGGGGGTGTGGGTTTGCACGTCGCTCGCGATTTCTGGCGTCAGAGCGCCGGGACCGTCGCCGACATCGTCAAACCCCCTTCGTGCCTCCGCGCCTCCCTTAATCCCTCCACTCCGTCACTTCGTAACTTTCCCTCCGTGCCTTGATGCCTTGATACCCTCCGTCGCTCCGCCCCTTCGTCGCTCCGTCGCTTCTCCTACCATCTCCCCATGCCTTCCGTCCCCCTGCCCATCGTGACCGGCCGCCCGTTCCGGGCGAAGTTCGAGACCGAACTGACCGCCGCGCGAACCATTCCCACGTTGCAGATCAATATCGGCTACGTCTGCAATCTGGCGTGCTTTCACTGCCACGTCGAATCCTCGCCCGCGCGCACCGCGCCGGGAGAGAACATGCTCGAAAGCACCGCGCGCCGGGTCGTGGAGTGGGCCCTGGCGCAGCCGGAGATCGAAACCGTCGATCTGACCGGCGGCAGCCCCGAGATGAACCCGAATTTTCGGTGGATGGTTGAGGCGTTCCGCGCCTCCGGCCGCGCGGTCATGGACCGCTGCAATCCCACGATCATCACTCACACGGATCGCCGGAGCACCGCGACCCATGACCGGACCGGCGCGACCTACGAATGGATTCCCGAGTTTCTGGCGGCCAACCAGGTCCACGTGGTTGCGTCGATGCCGTGCTACCTCGAGGACAACGTCGACAAGCAGCGCGGCCCCGGCGCGTACAACCGCTCAGTCGAGGGACTGCGCCGCCTCAACGAGGCGGGCTACGGCACCGATCCGAAACTCGAACTGACCCTCGTCTACAACCCCAACGGACCGCATCTGCCCCCATCCGAAACGGACCTGGAGGAGGATTACCGCCGTGAGCTGCAGGATCGCTACGGCCTCGTGTTCACCCGACTCTGGACGATCACCAACATGCCGATCAAGCGCTGGCGGCACCAGCTCGAGCGCGATGGCAAGCTGGAGGCCTACATGGAACTGCTCGCCAATGCCTTCAATCCCGCCACGATCGAGGCCCTGATGTGTCGCCACCAGATCAACATTGATCCGCAGGGGAGACTGTTCGACTGCGATTTCAACCAGGCGCTGCAACTGCCCACTCCGGGCCGCCAGGGCCGCTTGATCTGGGAGTGCGAGATGGCTGAACTGCGTTCGCGGCCCATCGCCACCGACGACCACTGCTACGGTTGCACTGCCGGCGCGGGAAGCAGTTGCGGCGGCGCGCTGGAATCGTGAGCACGATTGACTTGCATCGACCGCGTTCGTGCGCCACACTGCGTGCGGAACGGTTCGTTTTTTTCTTGGACGAACGGAAGAACTTCGGCTACAGTTTTTCAACGGAAGCGACAAGTTCCTTCCCGCATCGCCCGATTGAATCAGAATGCAGACGCCGATCGACGCTCCGACACGATCGGCGTCTGTTCTTTTGCGCGGGTGAAGCGGCGATGGTCGAGGTCGGCGTGCGCTCTTCGCGTTACGCGCCTTTCCCCGACATGCCCGAACCGGTCGCGCCGGCCTCGCTCTCACGCAGGGGACTGAAACGGCTGCCGATGAGCGGTACGCGGTGATTCGGATCGGCCTGCTTCGGCAGGTACGGGTACAGCACGTAGAGGCCGATGATGATCAGCAGCGAAATCAGCCACATGTAGCCCGTCCAGCCCATGAAGACCGCGAACGAGGTGGCGAGCAGCACGATCAGTGCCGTGGGGATCATCGCCTCCCACGCCAGTCGCATGAGCTGATCGAACCGGAAACGCGGCAGGGTCCAGCGGATCATCATCGTCAGGAAGATCAGGAAAAAGACCTTGCCGAGCACGACCGCGACCTGAAGCAGGATCATGAAGAAGCCGCCGGCGGCCGGGAGGTCCCAGGCGAAGAACGGGTTCAGTGACCAGCCGCCCATGAACAGCAGGACAAAGAACGCCGAGCCGAAGAAGAGGTTGGCATACTCACCAAGGAAGAACAGCGCCCACTTCATCGAGGAGTACTCGGTGTGCCACCCGCCGACGAGTTCCTGCTCGGCTTCGGCGAGATCGAACGGCGCCCGGTTCGCTTCCGCGAGCAGGCAGATGTAGAAGAGCACCGCCGCGATCGGCTGGTGCAGCAGGAACCACTGACCGTCGAGCTGCTGGCCGATGATCTCATCGCCGCGGACCGCTCCGGTCATGAGGATGACCGCGATCAGGGCGATTCCCATCGGGATCTCGTAGCTGATCATCTGTGCCCCGGCACGGAGGCCGCCGAGAAAGGAGTACTTGTTGTTGGAGGCCCATCCGCCGAGGGTGATGCCGTACACGCCGAGCGAAGTCGCCGCGAGCAGGTAGACGATGCCGACGTGGACATCGGCGCCCATGATCTTGACCTCATGGCCGGCGATTCCGAGCATCTCGGCAAAAGGAATCGTCGAGGTATCAAGCGCGCCCGCCCAGGGGATGACGGCGAAGGCGATCAGCGCGGGCATGACCGTGAGGACCGGCGCGAGGATAAAGAGCGCCTTGTCCACGCCACGGGGCATGAACTCCTCCTTGACGAACAGCTTCAGACCGTCTGCGATCGGCTGCAGCAGCCCCAACGGGCCGGTCCGGTTCGGCCCCACGCGATCCTGGACCCAGGAAGCGATCTTGCGTTCGAGCAGAATAAGGTACGCCCCCGCCCCGAGGGCAAGGTGAATCATCACGAAGATCGTGATCATCGAGGCGACGAACTGCGGCGTGATAAACTCGGGGATCGACATGGGGTCGATAGTGTATCGGCCGCCGGCCGTCACGGCGAGAGGCCCGACGTTCCGAAGCCTCCCGGGGACTGGCCATCATCGGGCCGTCATCGGGCCGTCATGCGGGCGCATCGCCCTCGCCCGGCTTCTGCCCGGGCGGCTGCTTTACGATCCCGACGTAAAGCGGAACCTGGGTGAGGATCGCATCGCTGCTCTGGAGCATCACCCAGTGCTTGCCGGCTTTCTTGAACGGCAGTTGCCGCACCACCACCCGCCGCGCCAGAACGTCCAGCGGGCTCTTGGACTTGATCGGCCCACCCATATCCATCAGCAGGTCACCGTCCGCGTGCTCGATCCGCAGCCGCAGATCGGTCGGCTGGGTGATATTGGTCACCTGGAAGAAGATCTCCATGTGATCGTACTGCCGCGGCAGGGAGGGAAAGCCGATGGTGCTGAAGATGCCGGAAACGATCCACTTCCCGGAATTGCGGTCGTGATACACACGGTCGGCAACCAGCAGGGGGAGCGGCGTGGGCGGTTCAACCATCGGTCCCTCTCCTCATCCAGTCTTCCTG
>SLDM01000445.1 GCA_007125255.1 Phycisphaerales bacterium | reverse complement strand
TCTCCTGGCCGCCTGGTTTCCCGGCGAGTCCCTGCGCGATTCCATTCTCGCTTCGATCGAACATGACAGCGACGGCGCCGTGCGGATCGATGCACCGCCGCAGCGGCCGGAAGAAGCGATCTCGCCGCGCGAGGGCGACCGCTTTCTCTTCGTGGTTGATGATCGAGTCAGCTGCATCGCGGCGTACCACACGCAGTCTGACAATGAGCGCCGCGGGAACCTGACGGTTCTGCACCGCTCCTTTACGCTGGATGATGCCGCGTCGCTTGCCGCGCTGCGGGACCTGGTGACCCATACGTTCGCACCCGGAGCGGTCGAACTGCTCTGCGTGTTCCAGCACGGCGAGGCCCTTCGGCTCGAACCCCCCTTCCGCATTCGCTCCCACTATCTCGCCCGGCCGGCCCGCGAGATCGCGGCCACCGGCCTTCCCGATGAGCTCGCCGGCTTGCGCGCGGTGGCGCCGGACTCCTTCGACTTCTACGACACCTACCTGGAGTGGTACCGCGAGTTCTGGCGCCTCCGGCCGGAGTTGGAGCCGCTGGTCCGCGTCGAGCCGCCGGAGGATCTCCGCGCCTGTTACCGGGACGGCGGCGTGCGGCTGCTGGAACTGGACGGGGCGATCTGCGGCATGATCGCCGCCCAGCGCCGGCGCGAGTACGGTCTGCGCGGCTGGCGCATCCGGGAGAAGGTCATCGCGCCGCCCTTCTGGGGCCGCGGGCTCTCGATCGCGGCGAATGTGCTGCTCGCCCGCGAGCTGTCGTCGGAACTGGCATCGGAACTGGCATCGGATCTGGCATTGGAACGGGCATCGGAGCCGGACGATGCGATGTGGGGCACGATCTCTCCCCGCAACCCGGCCTCCCTCCGCTCCGCGCTGCGCGTCGGCCGGCGCATCGTCGGCAGCACGTACTGGAGGGATCTGGCGGAGTAGTTTGAAAGAAGGCACGGAGGGGGCAAAGTGACGAAGTAACGAAGTAACGAAGTGGGAACATGGAGGCGCCAGGCTGCCCGCTCGACCCTTCGTGCCTCCGTGCCTTCTCTCAACCACTTCGTCACTTCGTTACTTCGTCACTCTCCTCAAACAGACTTCAGTCGTGATGGGTATCATGCGATTCATGCACGTTCGTCTTTCCAAGACCTTTACCTTCGAAGCCGCCCACTTCCTGCCCTCCTTTCCCGAAGGGCACAAGTGCCGGCGGATGCACGGCCACTCCTTTCGCGTCGACGTCTTCGTCGAAGGGGAGATTCCCGAGGGCCGGCATTACCTGATCGACTACGGCGAGATCAAACAGGTCATCGAACCGTTGCGGCAGCAGCTCGATCACTACCTGCTGAACGAGATCGAAGGACTGGAGAACCCCACCAGCGAAATGATCGCGAAGTGGCTCTGGGAGCGGATCAAGCCGCAGCTTTCCCTGCTTTCGGAGATTCGCGTTCACGAAACGTGTACGAGTACCTGCTCGTACTTCGGCCCCTGACCCCCGTATTATTGGCCCCCCCGCCCACCGGTAGGTCCCCATCAGGCTCCGCCGGAATCGGAACCCGTCCATGCCGCGCCTGCTGCTCCTGACCGATGATCGATTCGTCGATGCCCGCGAGGGAAGCTCCGTTTACGCGCGCCACGCCGCGACCCATCTGCTCGATGATGCCTTTGCGCTCCCCGGGCACTCCCGGGTCGTGAGCTGGTCGGGCACGCTCGCGGACGCGCCTTTTGCGAGTGATCCGCGCAACTGGATGAAGCCGGGACAGGATGCCCTGGACACGGCCCTCGATCACTGGGCCGGCGAACTGGAGCGCGCCGGGACCACGCTCCTTCTGCGGCCGCACGCGCGGCATCTGCTCAACGATGCGCCGGGCATTCTGCGACTGCTGCGCAGCCGGGCCGGCCAGCCCTTCGGCCTCGCCCTTGATCCGGCCGCGCTTCTTGAAGTGAGCATGCTCGACCGGACCGGGGAGCACCTGGCCCGCCTTTTTGAAACCCTCGGCGAGCTCGCCGATCTCATTCTTCTGCGCGATGCGGCCGTCTCCGACGACGGTGCGGATCTCCGCCCCTGCCCGCCCGGCGAAGGAGTCCTGCCGGGTGACGTGCTGCGTGAACTGCTGCGTCAGGTGCCCTCCGACCTGCCGCTCGCCTGCGATGATCCCGCAGCGTTCCCCTGGGCGGGCGTGCACGCCGCACCGGCGTCCTGATGATGGCCGGACCCGGGATCAAGGGGCGTGACAAGGTAACGAAGTGACGAGGCGACGAAGTGTGGGCGCTTCGAAGGGTGGTGGGGCCCTGAGGCTGCGCCCCTCCCCGTGGACCCGCTCTGATCGCAGGCCTATGGAGCAGCCCAGATATCATTCAGGTCTTCCGGCGCGACGTCGGCTTCTGCCTGGAAGGTGCGAAACCGCGGCCCTTCCGAATCGCTTACCATCATGCCCGCAAAGTGATTATCGTACTTCCCGTCTGCTTCACCCTGCAGAATGACGCTCGCAGTGTCATTGTTTACCGAGATAAAGACGCGGGGCTTACCGTCACGACCGTACAGCCGCAGGTTCGACCCGTCGGCGAGTTTCCGAATGCTCGCCACGGGTTGCCCGTCTCTGGCGATAATCTCAAGTCCGATACCACGCAGCACGCGAAGCCCATCGTCCTGCCCGCCGGCAGCACCGCTGGCAACCGCTTGACCTCCCCCGGCCAGGTGCCACGTCATGCCCATGATGACTGCGATCACCACAGTTGCCCCGAGCGCACCGCATCGTCTTCTCAACCGACGCACATCCCGTTCCAACTGATCGAGTCGTGAAACTTCCGTCATCATGAATCTCCTACGTGAAGGCTTTCAGAACAATCGGGACCGTTCCGCATGGCGTGACGTGTGACAACAGCGGCCCCGCCATCAATATATGGGAATTCTTCCCACCTTTGTTCCGCGCCGGATCAGTCACTGACCCGTTCGTAGCTCTGGCCGAGAATCGACAGTCGGCTTGCGGCGTTTGACTCCGCATCGCGCGCAGTGATGGTGATCGGTATCTCAACGCCGGATCTGTCATCAAGGGCGATCTCACCGGCATCGTTCAGACCGAGGACCGCGTTGGTATCGGGGAAACTAAGGTCACGCCTGTGTCCGCCGTCCTTCGTCCCTTCCCTTTCTCTCACGGGATCTCGGACGGTCGACTCGCTGCGGCCTCTGTGCCTTTCGGCCTCTGTTGCCGTTTGAGAATCACTGAACTCTTTGTTCTTCGGCCGACCAGAACCGCTCCGCCGGCCGCGGTTCTGGACTCCAGGCCTCCCCCCCCCAGGAACGGGTCCCTGCAGTCGCGGTGGGGCGCGTCCGCAGTCGTGAAGTCATTGCTGCTCAGCAAGTCGATGTCGATTGTGCCGCAAGCGAGGCGATACGGTCTCTGACTCTGGGACGGGGGAAGGCGGGGACAGTTGAGCGGGAGGAGCGCAGCGGCCAGGCACCAGGCTGACCATCCGACCCTTCGTACCTCTTGCCGAGAATCTCACATCCGTGCGGGTCACTCTCGTAGATTCCTGCAGCGACCCAAATGGCTTCGGGAATCTGTGTGGGTGGGAGGAGGGGGCTCGGCTCTGGATCCAGCAGGCGCTCGGAGGTGTGGAAGCGTTTCGGCTGGGCAGAGCGATACTCGGCTCGGTGAACGGACACGTTCGGTGTAACCCACGCTCTTCACCCACACGAAACCCTG
>SLDM01000098.1 GCA_007125255.1 Phycisphaerales bacterium | reverse complement strand
CGATGCCGGCATTTCCGCTGAAGTGGGAATCCAGCGTCCCGGCTTTCGCGGGGACGACGCAGTCGCCATCACTCCGTTACTTCGTCACTCCACCCCTCGATGCCTTCATCCCTCCCCTTCGTGCCTTCGTGCCTTCGTCCGTCAATAGTCACGCAGCGCCTCTTCGAGACCCCGTCTTGCCCGGGCATTTTCGGTCTCATCCAGCAGTCTCTGGAGCCAGGCGCGGACATGTTCGCTCCCCAGGCGCCGCGCGAGATGGGGCGCGAGCCGCCGGGCATCGACTTCGGGCATGGATGAACGGACCGCGGCCTGGAGCTGCAGCAGCGTATCTTCATCCCGCACCGACCCCAGCCGCGGCGTAAACAGGTGCCAGAGCATGGTCTGCAGCTCTTCATCACGAACCGTCACGTGCTTCCAGGCGCTCAGGAATTCCTCGCTCTGGCCGGCCCGGAAAAGCGGCCCGAGCGCGGCCGGTGCGGCAGCTTCGGCCTGACCATGCTGCTCCGCCAGGCGCCAGATCTCAAGGGCAAGCTCATCACGGCCGATGAGCTCGAGGCCGCGAATGACCTCGGCGTACTGATCGCCCGCCCCCTCATCGTTCAAGCCGCGCATCGCCTGGCGGACATCCTCGCGCACGTTGCGGCCGCGGTCTTCGGCTTCCGGATCACTGCGTTCCTGCGGAAGTCGATCGGGCGGAACCGCGAGCATCAGGGGGTCACCGATGGTCTGGACCTTCCACGGCCGGGCGAACTGATGCGCGCCGCTCCAATGACGGGACGCCACCAGCAGCGGCACATGATTGACCAGGCGCTCCGCCAGCATGCCGGGCGGTATGAAGGCGGCCAGCAGAGGTTCGTGCACGGAACCGACGTACGCGTAGGCGCCGTGATTGAGGAACCGCGCACCCACGGTCCAGTTCACCGTCGGCTGCCGGGCGGACCAGCTGTGGGTGAAGTGGACGGCCGCGGGAACGTTGAGCAAGGGCACATCGGCGGCCCAGAGCCGTTCGTCAAACACATGGTAGAAGTGGGCATTGCCCCGGGAATTGACGTTGAAGAGGTCGGGATCGATCCCGCTGCTGATCGTATTCTGCCAGGCCGCCGCGCGAAACTGCGCGCCGGCGAGATGCGTCACGTCGTACGCGCGATCTTCGAAGCGATCCGCGGCATCCTGCATGTTGAACTGCGCGAAGCCGCCTTCGTTCGGATAACCATTCGCCAGCCAGACGTCGTTTCGGGGCAGGAAGAGTGAGCACATCGCCATGTACGCCGAACGATGTTCGCTTCCGAAGATCCACCCGACGAATCCGTAGCGCGATCCGTCATCATGACGGCCGAGCCAGTCGCTGATGGCGCCGGGCTCGCCGTCGGTTCCTTCGGCCCGCGGAAGTCTGACGCGGCCCGCAACCGTGCGGCAGAGCGTCACGGTCAGAATGCCCTCTTCCAGCGACTCCCACGGGTACCCGGTAGCGCGGACCGCCTCGCGAATCTGCTCGTTGAGCTGCGCCACCCGTTCGCGATCGACGACCGAGTTCGGGCGGCCGTAGTCCTCATCGATGAAGTGCAGCGGCTGCAGTCGGCCGGCGGCGAGCGCCACCGCGGCCGGCCAGGCAGAATCCCGCGCGCTGGTCACCACAATACCCGGCGGGGTATAGTCGTTCCGGCGAAAGATATCCGCCGCCTCTTCCCGATCGGGATGACCGCCCATCGCGCGCACGTGCGCTTCGCGCAGCCGCGCCTCGAGTTCCTCGCCCCGCGGCAAGCCTCCGACGGACTCCCGTTCAATGACCACGGCCGGGCGGAACCGGCGTATGAATCGCGCGGCGGTCGGGTGATCGTTGTAGAGGACCGGCCAGCGGCCGCGCGAGGACCAGTGCTGGATTTCATCCAGATAGGTCGCCCCGTCGGGTACGAGGACCACCTGATCCACGATCGGGGCCGCCTGCTCCACCGTCCAGACCCGAAGGCCGAGCCGCACGGCCCACGGCAACTGGTCGGCCTGGTCGGGCTGGTCCGCACCACTCCCCTCCGCGATCACAGGTGAATCGGCACACACGAGCAGTGCCGCGATCAGGAACAACGAGTATCGGTGTCGCATGACCATAGCGTAGGGCGAATCCGGGAGAGGCGTACCGGCAGGATGTTATCCCAGGACGCGACGGAGAGGATTCAGAATGACGTTGTCCCGGCCGGGCACGATGATGTCGGCAATCTCGATCGCCTCACGAAAGGATTCCTGCGCCTGCTCGAGATCGTCACAATCGGGCAGGACCTTGCCCTCTTCCATGTGCTCGTGCGTCGCGATGGTATCGCCGGCAATCAGGATCGTCATGCCCGGCAGGGGCAACAGCAGGCCACAGCTTCCCCGGGCGAAACCGGGCAGCGGAAAGAGATCCACGCCTTCGATGAGCCGGTCCGGCGCGGGTTCCATGCGTTTGAGAACCTGCTGTTCGCGCCGGCCGAACTCGATCATCTCTTCATCGCCGGACAGCTCGGCCTCCTCGGCCTGGCGCCGAAGGGTCTGCAATGCCACCTCGAGCTCCGGTTCATGCGCGTACCAGGTCGCCTGCGGGAAAGCGTTGATCGCGCGGCGCCGTTCCGGCTCGAAGGAGGTCAGAAACACGTGCGTCACCTCATCGGGCTTGACGTTGGCCCGCTCGCCCAGCCGCGCCACCACCGCGGATTCGGGCAGCGACGGATCCACCAGGATCTTCGCCTCCCCGGCCGTGATCAACGTCGTGGTGGCATGGCCGGTGCGGACGGCGTGGCGCTCGTTCCAGAGCGGATGGGCGGACAGGGCCCCGATGGAGATGATTCGGTAACTCAACATGGTGGCGTTTCTCACTGGCGGCGGCCGCCGGGTGCGGCGCGGAACGGGCCGACGCTCATCGAGCAGCGGCCCGCCGCGTTCAGTCGACCTGTTGATCACGGATGAGACGGCTGAGCGGGCCATCCGGGTCATCGCGCTTCTCACGCAGGCGATTGATCACAATGCGAGGGATGATGCCGGAAAGACGATCGAGGTCGCCCCCGAGTCCGGCGATCTGACGAATGAGGCTCGAACTGGTAAAGGCAAAGGTCTCACCGGTGACGACAAACACCGTCTCGATATCCGCGACCTGCCGATTGGCGATGGCGATCTGGGTCTCCGAGGCCAGGTCGGTGATGTTGCGGATACCTCGGACGATGGCGCAGGCGTTGTTCTCCCGCGCGAAATCAACCGTCAGTCCGGTATACGACTCCACGCGCACCGGAGCACCATGGGGTTCGGCATCGAGCATGTCCTCGACGAGTTCCCGGACGATGGCGAGGCGTTCCTCGAAGCTGAAGACCGGCTGCTTGTCGGGATTCTGGCCGATCCCGAGCACCAGGCCGTCAAAGAGCCGCCGGGCGCGCCGGAGCACATCGAGATGGCCGAGGGTGATCGGGTCGAACGATCCGGCGTAGATGGCAATGTGCTGAAGGTTCTCGGACCAAGCGTCTCGTTCACTCATGCCGGGCATTGTAAGGCAGCGGGTGTCCGGCGGTGCACCTCCGAGCCGCACCAGATTCTCCAGAGCAAACATCCGGCGGCGGGCGGGTCGAATCGAACCGGAAGAACTTTGCGATCCGGCGGCTGAATCGGATAGTCATTCAGGTCAACGGTCCCCCCTTGGTTCGGTCTCGGTCGGTTTGCCTCCCCGGCCGAGACCATT
>SLDM01000413.1 GCA_007125255.1 Phycisphaerales bacterium | reverse complement strand
CGCGAAATCGTCGATCGCGCGGCGGGAATCCTGCGAGACGGCCTTGAAGGATGCGGCCAGGCGCTCCCGCACGTTCTCGGTCAGCTCCGGCTCACTCTCACCGGAAAAGCCGCCGGTATTGGCCACGATCGTGGTGCGCTCCGTCGAGGCGACCCGCAACGTCTGGTTGGGGTCGATCGCGCGCAGACCCTCCATGCCGTCGAGCACGAGCAACAGGTCGGCTTCACCGAAGGGGATCGTGGAGGTGCGATGACGTTCGACCCGCTCGGACTTCGGAGGATGAGAGAAGAGAAGCTGCGCCCATGCCCGCCGTCCGGGGCCGATCACGCTCGGATCGGCCACCACGCCGACCTCGTACCCCATTTCCCGCCCGGCGTCGGCGATGATCTGCGCGACCAGGCCCGGTACCAGGCCGCGCAAACCCGCAATGTGGACCCGCCAGTGACTCTGGCTGCGGTGGATCGGGGTGGGAACCTCCGGCCGGGGGCTGTCCGGCGTGCGCCACACCCACGCCGGCGGCCGAGTCCGCACGACTTCGATCTGCTCCAGGAGCGGCTGCACGCGGAAGCGAATCCGTCCCGAGGTGCGCCGCCCGGCCGGTTCGACCCGAAGCTCGGTGCGCATGAGATTGCGGCCGCGCGGCAACTCGTCCGGTTCGCCGTGCGGATCATCGGGACCGAAATTGAACAGGCACGCCTGTTCGACCGGCCAGGTCAGCAACTGGTTGGGCTGAAAACCGAATCGATCGATCTCCGCCAGTTCCCGTTCCAGGGCGACCGGATCGTACCGAGGCGGCTGACCGTCCTTGATCAGCAGAATGCTCAGGCGATCGGTGAGCGCTGCTTCCTGAAGCGCTTCGCGCAGACTCGTTCGTTCGGCCAGCCTTCCGGTCTGTATGCGCACGCGATCGGCGTACTCACCCGGCACGACACCGCGAATCAGGCGCTCCAGGTCCACCCGGTCGGGCGTCTCGAAGTCCGCGACCAGGAAGATCCACGGCGCTTCGGTGCGCGCCGCGTGACGGATCGCGGCCAGGCCGGTCTGACCCAGGTCCCGACCGGTCCAGAACTCGATGAAGACCAGCCGGGGCTGGTGCAGGTTCGGAACGATGCCGTCGATGGCCAGCGACGTCGGTTCGACCTCCCGTTCATCGTACGGCGCGTGGTCGCGCAGCCACTGGTCGAGGTCGGTCGCCAGGTGCCGGAACTCGTTCAGGGCCGCGTGGTCGCCGAACTGTTCGCCGCGCGGAATCGGCGCGGCCGGCAGCTCGGGGGGAACCGGGGCAAGGCGGCCGGCCACGTCGATCGTCGGTCGGATCATGTGCAGCAGGTGCAGGAGTTCCCGGGCCAGAACCGAGGGATGAAGCGCGCCTTCCCTCGGCATGGTGCCGCGCACTTCGGAACTCGATTCATCGGGGATCGCGCGGCCCCAGATGCTGGCGACCCGTTCGCCCCGCTCCATCGCGCTGGAAGCGATCACGTGAATCGCTTCTTCGATCTCGCCCGGCCGCGGCTCGAGCACGATGACCCGCCGGCAGCGCGAGAGAAAACGCGCAATCGCCGCTTCGTCGAGCGGGTGGGTGAGACGCAGCAGCAGGATGGGAACGCGACCGATGAGCTGCAGATCATGGGTGAGATGGTTGATGGCGCCGGCGGCCGGGCCCACCGTGATGCACCCGATCGGAACGCGTTCGCCGGGACTCGGCAGCGTGCGGGAGGTGTTGAGCTCCAGCCGCCGCGCCATCCGAAGCAGATCCCGGGTCTCGCTGATGCGCGGGCGACGACCGCGCACCAACATCGCATCGATCGGCGATTGTTCTCGATTCGGGAAGGACTCCACCGTCTGGGCCGACAGGAGCAGCGAGCGGTGCACCGTCAGTCCGACCGGGCGGCATGAGGCTCGGCTCAGCCGAAGGGCGGCGTCGATCTGCTGGCGCAGGTCCTTGAGGTCATACGGTTCGATACAGGCCAGGTTCGCCTGCCGGGCAACTCCACGCGGCGAGATCGCACCATTGCGGGCCGGGTCATCTTCCAGCAGAACGACCAGCGAGGAAGCGAGGGGCAGAGGACGCGCCGTCAGCTCGTGCAGCGTGCGCAGCGTCTGGTCGAGCTGGTCGTTGGTCACGATCGCCATCGCCCCGTGTCCGGACCGCGCGGCTCGGCCGGCCAGTTGCAGCGCGCGCTGCGCGCTGGGTGTGGCGGCGAGGCTCAGCCCGTGCGCCCGGAGGATCGAGGCGAGCCCCTCGTCGTTTGCGGCACGCCAGAGCGGGTCCAGCAGTTCATCGTGGGGGCCGGTGACGAGCGAGACTTCCCGGTCGGATTCGAGCAGACCCTTCAGAATCACCTGCCATCCGTAGAAGAGGTGCATCCCCTCGTGGGTGCTCATCACGGAGCTCGGGATTCGCAGGGCGGTGGGCGGCACGGCGCACCATTGTATGACAAAGGCACGAAGGCACGGAGGGGAAGTAACGAAGTAACGAAGTAACGAAGTAACGGAGTAACGGAGTAACGGAGTGACGGAGTGACGGAGGGGGCGGTGCTGTCGGCGCCGTGTGAATGGGGCGCCGCGGCCAGAGGGCCGAAGGGAGTCGGTCGTGCGTGATGGAAGGACAACGCCGGATCGACGTACGACGCCCTTCCCGACCCTTCGCGCCTCCCTGCCTTCGTGCCTACGTGCCTCTTGTCGAGTGCCCCGGCCAGCGGGCCGAAGGGAGTCGGCCGTGCCGGATGGAAGCACGATCACCGGATCGAAGTAAGGCGCCCAACGAACGCCCGCACTGCCGACTCGCTGCGCTCGCTGGCAGTGGCACCCATCGGTGCGCGGGTGCCATGCTTCGTCTTGAAGGGCGAAGCATGAGGCGCGTGACGCCGGGTGCCGTGGTCAGGACGGAAGGCGACGCGGTCGCGCAACTGACGTTTGATTCTGTATTGGAAGACTATCGAATCGCCGCGTGGCCTTCGCTCCGCTCAGACCACGGCACCCCACGCCACTTCCCTCTGCCCCTTCGTCGCTCCGTCGCTCCGTCGCTTTCCCCCCTCCGTGCCTTCCCTCCGTCACTTCGGACATTACCACGCGCCTTCGAGAATGCGGTCGATCGCGTAGGCGACGCCGGCCTGCTCATGATCGAGTGTGTGCCGGTCGGCCACGCGGCGCACGCGTTGATCGGCATTGGCCATCGCGATGCCGAGGCCGGCGGCCTGCACCAGCTCAACGTCGTTGAGTCCATCCCCGATCGCGGCAATGCGCTCGGCGTCGCGTCCGGTGTCCCGGCCGTACGCGGAGATCATCGTCCACTTGTTGACGTTCGGACTGAAAATCTCCAGGAGGTGGGTCGATGAGCCGGTGGTCTCCTTCGCCGTCACCGCCGCCCAATGCTGCAGAAAGGCCCGTTCACCGAGGACCTCCCGCAACGAGTCGGCCAGCGGCGCCAGGTGGTCGGAGTCCGCGACCACGCCGGTGCGCACCGTGTGGTCCGGGTGTTCGTCGAGATCGACATGATCGGCGTGCCGCACAACGGCATTCATCGTGCTGAACCACCATTCCGAAGCGGGGTTCATCCGGCCCTGCCCGACCGCCAGGTAGTCGTAGCCGGCGGCGTGGGCATCCTTCAGGATCAGAACCTTGTGTCCATGCTCCAGAAGTCGGTTGGTGACTTCGCGCACCACGTCCGGTCTCAGCACGAATCGTCGTCGGGTCTCT
>SLDM01000462.1 GCA_007125255.1 Phycisphaerales bacterium | reverse complement strand
GGTTCGGCCCGTGGTGAGTGAGATGCGGGCCCGCGATGCCGGGCTGACCCGCCGGCAGATTTCCACTGCGATGCACTTTTACACGGATGGGGTACGTGTCGGCGTGTATCGCGAAGGGGACAAACTGCTGCCGATCATCGCCCGACCGCCGCAATCGGAACGTGAACGGATCGAAGATGTGCGTGACGGACAGATCTGGAGCCCCGCGGCGCAGCAGCGAATCCCGATGCAGCAGGTCGTCAACGAGTTTCGCACGGTCTTTGAATTCAGCCGCATCCAACGTCGCGACCGCCTCCCGACGATCACGATCGGCGCCGATTCGGTTGCCGGGAATGCCAGCGCCGCCGTCGCCCGCCTGAAGCCGGAACTCGATGAGATTGCCCTGCCGCCGGGCGTGACTCTGGAGTGGGGCGGCGATGAAGAGCGATCACGCGACGCCCAGACCGCGGTGTTCCGGAACGTTCCGCTGGTCGGCCTGCTCATGCTGCTGATCGTTCTCGCCCTCTTCAACGCCATGCGGCAGCCGCTCATCATCATCCTGATCCTGCCGCTGGCCATCGTGGGCGTTTCGTTCGGCCTGCTCCTGGCCAACCAGCCCTTCGGATTCATGGCGATGCTCGGTTTTCTCAGTCTCTCCGGAATGCTGATCAAGAACGCGATCGTGCTTCTGGATGAGATGGACCGCAACCGGGCGGCAATGTCGGATCACCACCGGGCCGTTCTCGATGCGGGGGTCAGTCGTCTTGCGCCGGTCGTCCTCGCCGCCCTCACCACCGTTCTGGGCATGATCCCGCTCCTGACCGATCCCTTCTTCATCTCCATGGCCGTCACGATCATGGCCGGTCTGACCTTCGCAACGGTCCTGACGATGATCGTCGTACCGGTTCTGTATGCCATGATGTTCCGGGTCGAGAAGAAGTAGCCGCCGCCGGAGGATGACGGCCGGGCCGCCCCGAAACGCCAACCGGCCCTGCAAAATGGCTCGCCGCAGGGGGCTGGTCTTCACGGCCGGTCTCTCCGTTGGGCCTTTCCGTTGGGCCTTCACGTTGGGCCTGCCCGGTGAACCGCCTCCCGGCGGTGGGCGACGCTCGCGCCCCGGGCCACCTCACCCTGCATCGCCGCCATGCCTGCACCCTCCCCTCCAACCCACCGATCCCCCTCCCCGCCCGGACAAATCCGTTCAGCCCGCACGCCGTTTCTGCAGATCGGCCAGGTGTTTCTTCGCTTCGCCGACGAGATAGAAACTTCCGGTGACGCAGATGAGGTCATCCCGTCCGACGGCGCGGGTGGCGAGATCGAGCGCCTCGGGGAACGTTGCCGCAACCTGGTTCATCTTGCCGGAACGCTCGGTGAACTCGCGCTGCAGATCTTCCGGATCGGCGGCCCGGGCGTTGCCCTTGGCGCGGGTGAAGATGACCTTGTCCCCCCCGAGCGCCAGTCGATCGAGCATCGTGGGGATGTCCTTGTCCTCGCAGCAACCGAAAATGCAGACCATCGAGTCGTAGGGAACGTGCGCGCCGACGCATCGCATCATCGCGGCGAGGGATGCGGCATTGTGCGCCCCGTCCACAAGAATGCGCGGCTGCTTCCAGATGAGTTCCATGCGGCCGGGCGTATACGTCCTCGCCAGCCCCTCGTGCAGTTGCACCTCCGGAAAATCGAAGCCGCAGGATTTCAGGTGGTCGATCACCGCCAGCGCGAGACCACAGTTGATCGCCTGATGTTCGCCCGGCAACGGGACGGGAATGTGCATGAACTGGCTGGTCTCGGTAATCAGACACACGCGCGTGTGCGGCCCGAGGTCCGGGCTCGCCCCGAAGCGTGAGGAGAACTCGATGTCCTTGTTGATGATGCGGAACGGTGCGCCGACTTCCGCGGCAACCTCACGCATGGCCGTTTCGATTTTCGCATCCTGCTCGAAGGTGACCGCGGGCACATCCTTCTTGAAAATGCCCGCTTTCTCACGAGCGATCTTCCCGAGCGTCCCGCCGAGAATCTGCGTGTGATCGAGATCGATCGTACCGACGATGGAGATGAGCGGCGTAATGACGTTCGTGCAGTCCAGCCGACCGCCGAGGCCGACCTCGATGATCGCGACATCGACCGCCTGCTCCGCGAAGTACTTGAACGCGGCGAGGGTGATCAGCTCGAAGAACGTCGGCTCGGTCTTGCTCTTCTTTGCAACTTCCGAAATCTGCCGCATCAGTTCGGTGAAGTCCGGCCGGCTGATCATCTGATCGTTGATCATGATCCGCTCGCGCACATCGATGAGGTGCGGGCTGGTGAACTGACCGACGGTATAGCCGCAGCCCTGCAGCATGGCGGAAATCATCGCGACGGTGGAACCCTTGCCGACCGTCCCGGCAACGTGGACCATCTTCACCTGCTCGTGCGGGTTCCCCAGCTTCTCGAGCAGATCGCGCATGCGATCGAGCTTGAACATGTCCTCATCGAAACGGATGAGGCGGGTTCGCTCGAAATCGACGCGGTCGTAGAGGTAACGGACCGCGCTGGAGTAGGTGGCGATATCGGTAACCGCCGCGGAAGGACGGCCGCGGCGACGGGAACGCGTGGTTTTAGCCATAGATCGCCCATGATACCAGAACCGACGACCCGGTTCAATTTAGGCAATGTAAGTCAATTTTTGACAAGAATTTACGTCATTTTCCCACCGATCGACCCCTCCCCGGCCGCCCGGCGGGATCACCGCCAGGGCCCGCGATGGGCGCAAACCGATACCATCGACCGCCAACCTCCGTTCCGGGGGATGTTCGTTCGACGCTCAGCCCTCCGATCCCCTCATCCCCGCCGACCCCAAGGAGTCCGACCGAGATGTCCGAAGCTGAACACAAGGAAGCCCTCCGTCACGAATCCTGGCGCGTCTTCCGGATCATGAGCGAGTTCGTCGATGCCATCGACACCATGACCCGGATTGCCCCGGCAGTCAGCGTCTTCGGCTCGGCGCGAACCCCTCCGGGAGACCGGTACTACCAGCTCGCCGTGGAGTGCGGCCGGAAGCTGGTCGAGAGGGACTTCGCCGTCATCACCGGTGGCGGCCCGGGCATCATGGAAGCGGCAAACAAAGGCGCCATCGAGGCCGATGGAACCTCCGTCGGGCTCAACATCTCCCTGCCGATGGAGCAGATGCCCAATCCGTACCAGAACGTCGAACTGGACTTCCGGTACTTCTTCATCCGCAAAGTCATGTTCGTCAAGTACGCACGCGGTTTCATCATCTTCCCCGGCGGGTTCGGCACGATGGATGAGTTCTTCGAGTCCCTCACGCTGATCCAGACGCTGAAGATCGTTCCCTTCCCGGTCGTGCTCGTCGGCAGTGAGTTCTGGAACGGCCTGCTCGACTGGATGCACAAGGTCATGGACGAATCGTTCCACACGATCAGCCCCACCGACTTCGACCTGTTCCACCTGACCGATGATGTCGATGAAGCCGTGAACATCGTCTACGAAACGCACATCGGCAAGCGCAAGATCGCCGAGTCGCTGCCGCGGTTCGATCACGATGAAGAAGTCAGAACCGGCGAGGGAACGCGCGGCGGGATCAAGCCGCGCAAACACGGCCTCTCACGCCGGCAAAGCGAACTCGGACAGGATGATCAGGCCATCTGAACCCCCCGCCCGCCCCGCGCGACTGCCGGGTCACCCGCCTACCAACCGCGTCAATATCCCGCCTCGGGATCGATCCGG
>SLDM01000519.1 GCA_007125255.1 Phycisphaerales bacterium | reverse complement strand
GCGCGGGTCCGCTGTCGCCTCGTGAGCGAGGGTCGATCCGTTGATCCGGTCGATCATGCGCCGGAGTACGGCCAGATCACGTTTCGTGTAATCGAAGGCGATTCGGGGCAGATCAAGGTGATCGGTCTCCTCGCGAAACGGCTGCACCTTCTCGATACAACCGCTGCCGATAATGGAGGCGAACTCCTCGCTGAGCTGTTCGATCTGATCGTCGGTCAATTCGTGCCTGAGGCGAATGACGAATGCGTCCCGGACGTAGCGGCTGGAATGGTAGACGCGGTAGAACCGGACGACGTGGGCAACGGCCTCGTCAATCGATCCGGCGATGAAGTAGAGATCGGGGTCTTCCTCGCTGATCCAACCGTTCTCAAGCAGGTTCTTGCTGACGTACCGCTGCCAGTGATCCCAGTACACGCCACCCTCGCCTTCGAGCAGGACGATCGGCACGATGTTGGATTTTCCGGTCTGGACGAGCGTGAGCGTTTCGAAGAGTTCATCCTGCGTGCCGAACCCGCCGGGAAAGACCGCAACCGCGTCGGCATGGCTCATGAACATGAGCTTGCGCGTGAAAAAGTAGCGGAAGTTGATCAGCTTGGGATCGCCTTCGATGACCGTATTCGCGGAGGTTTCAAAGGGCAGACGGATACTGAGACCGAAGCTGCCCTTCCGCGTCGGGCCTTCGTGGCCCGCCTTCATGATGCCATCCCCCGCGCCGGTGATGCTCATCCATCCATGCTCCGCCATGGCGGCACTGAATTCCTTCGCGCGAATGTAGTCGGGGTGCTGCTCGGGCGTGCGGGCCGAGCCGAAGATGCTGATCTTCTTCGTCTCGCGGTAGCGATTAAAGACGCGGTAGGCGTAGCGGATCTCCTTCATCGCGCTGTTGAGCAGCTTGAGCTGACCGGTGTCGTGTCCATCGGGAATCAGCTTGAGCGCGGTCTGAATGAGCTGGGTGATCAGCCGGCCGTCGAAACTGTCCGCATCGCCGCCGACGGATTCGACAAGTTCACAGATCGTCTGCTGGGTGCGTTCATCATCGACGCGCCGCGGTTCGGCATTGGTGGTGTCATCGTTGGTCATCAAGACGTCAGTGTCGGACAAGCGGGCCGGGATGGCAAGTGCGGCCGGTCGTTCGCGCCGCCCCCCTCCCCTCGCGACCGGTCCCACGCCGATCCCCGTTCATTCACCCGGCGGGTCCTGGCCGGCGAGCGTGAGGCCCGGAAGGGGAATAATCCGGGCCTTCGGTTCGAGGAGCGTGCCGGTGACCTCGATCTGGTAGAGCTGATCGCCCAGCGTCCCGAACACCTCCCGCAGAACGATCCAGCCGCTGCGGCTGCGGAAGGTGGTCCGCAACGAGAGGTCCGAGAGCTTCATTTCTCCCTGGCCGATGAGCTGCAGCGGCGCGATCTCGCCGATCGCGTTCTCGAAGAGAATCCGCTCGAAGACGGCCCGGTCGCCCTCGATGTAGAACTCCGCGTTGGCGTGGTTGAGCGTCCCGGCCACGAACGGCATGGTGAGCTGCACGGCCTGGCTGACCTGCATCACGAGCGGCAGAACTTCCAGGTTCGCGCCCATGCCGCGAATCGCACCGCGTCCACTTCGCGAGGCGGGGTCGTTCCGGTCGCCGGTCAGACGCAGCGCACCGAACAACCGTCCCTCACGCTCGCGGCCGGAGGTTGCTTCATCCGGCGCCGCGTCTGCTTCCGCGGGATCATAATCCGCGATGAGCTCTTTGAGCGAAACATCGGCCAGATCGATGCGCACTTCGTAACGCGTGTTGTCGTTGATCCCGATGCTCGCCTCACCGGCGACAACCCCCAGATGCATCCTGCCGCGAAACTCCGGCACCCGGAGCGTCCCGGTCTCGGGATCCAGGCGAACATTGGCGGCAAGAAAATCCGTCATTTCACGGCCGAAGATCCGGAACGACTCACCGGAAAGCGTCATCGAGAATTCGAGCGGGCCATCCTCCCAGGCCCGGACATTCAGGTCGGCCGTCGCGTAGGCACTGGTCACCGGAACGCCGACTGACAGCGATGCCCCTTCCGTTCGCACCCCCCCGAAGAAATCGACCTGCCACGGCGGCGTCTCGCCACCCTCCTGCCCTTCCCGACGAAGTTTCAGGGAAGCCCGCTCCACGACCGTGCGCTCTCCGTCCTTGAACTCAATCTGTTCGAGCACGTCCGTCACCGCGTCGGGCAGGACGACCTGCATCGACTTGCTGCGCAGGTCCCCATCGTAACTGACTTCAAAAAGTCCCTCGATCTCATCATCATCCAGAGAGAGCGTCCCGCTGATGGCGAACCGCCCATGGTCATCAACAAAGCGGCCCGCGAGCTTTCGGCTGTACACCCTGCCGGGTGAGATGAGCACCGTGCTGTCGCTGTCAAACCGCATCGCCAGCGGCTCTTCGTCAAGCGTGATGCGCACCTCCGAAGGGTGCAGTCGAACGCGGTAGTCCCGCTTCCGGTCGCCGCTTGCCGAACGGTAGAAGAACCCCGCATCAATCCGGCCGGTCGGCTTGAGTTCACGGTAGCGCGGCAGATACGCTTCCGCGCCGATCATGCGCGCGATCTCCTCGACCAGCGTCGATTCCAGCCGCAACCCGGACCACTCGCCGTCCACGTTCAGCGAATCATCGTCATCGAGCAGTCCGTAGGTACCCGCAAGCTCCAGGCGCCCTTCGTCTCGATCCCGATAGGTGAACCTGGTCCCCAGTTCATCGAACGTCACCAGCCCGTCGTAGAGACGAATTCGACCGGCATCGGATTCAATCGCCAGACGCTCATCCTCGACCAGCACCGAAATCATCGCCCCGTCCACGGAGATTGACAGCGGGTCCGGATCCGTGCCGCGGGCCCGGTAGGCAATGGACGCGTTGAAATGACCTTCCGGCTGGTAGCGATCCCAGTACGCAACGACCGGCTCGGCCTCTTCGGCAGGGACGAGGTTGATCAGATGCGTCCCCAGTTCAAGCTGTTCCAGCCGTACATTCAGTTCGGTCAGGCGTTCCCGATCGTCCCTCGTCTCCACGGCGCCGGACGCGCTGAACGGTCCGTCGTTGTGCCGGCCGGTGACCCGGCGGAGCTCGACGGCATCACGACGAATCACCAGCTCACCGTCAATGTCGGTCACGGAGAAATCCTCAGGCCAGAAGAGTCCGGCCGCACCGATGATGCGGGCCAGCTCCACCGTCGGCGCGGCGCTGCCGCGAAGGATCCGTACGGCGAACTCGTGCTCCGGTCGTCCTTCGGCGTCCGGCGCAATCGTTCCCCGGGCCATCAGCATGCCTTCCAGGTTGATGCTGCGCAGCAGGCGGGCGGCATCGGACTCCGCCACGCCGGGCCATTGCTCACGAACGTCCATCTGCGTATCGGCAGGGGTCAGGGGAATCGCCGCCAGCATCAGATCATTCAGGGGCTCACCCGCGAGTGAGATCTCCAGATCGGGAACATCCCGCTCGGTCTCCCCGGTGCGGATGCGCTCGATCGTGCCCGCGATGCGTCCCGTCCCGCCGCGCGGCAGATGCATCAGCAGTCCCGTCTCGCCGCCGCCCTCGTCGAGCAGCGCGATCCCCTCGCGACCCCACCGGATCGTGCCGGCGTCGATCCGGAAGGGATAGGGAAATCGGTTGTACACCAGGCCGATGGACTGAATCGACGCCTCGCCGGAGGTCCGGGTCAGGTCGCCGGGACCTTCCGGCCGTTCGATC
>SLDM01000338.1 GCA_007125255.1 Phycisphaerales bacterium | reverse complement strand
CGAGGCCCTGCGCGACATCCGGCGCAATCTCTCCGCCCGCGCCAACCGGCAGAGTGAGCTTATCAGCGTGAGCTTCCAGGCCGACTCCGGCCGGATCGCCCAGGAGGTCCTCAACGCCGTCCTCGATGCGTACGACGAGCTCTACGGCTCGGTCGAGGGTGAAGATGTCCGGCGGAAGATGCAGACGCTCAACACCAACCGGAGTGAACAGCGCAACCGCCTCAGCCAGGTGCGCAGCGAGATCCAGGAATTGATCGCTTCCACGGGGTACGCCGTCCACAGTTTCAGCAACCTGATCGAGCAGCGGGCGACGCTCATCTTCGAGTACGAGGCGGAGCTGCGCCACCTCCAGCATCAGCTTCAGGTCGAGCGCGATCTGAACCCCGAGGTCGATCCGGAAGAGGCGGAGACGGCCGCCGAAACGGATCTCGCCGCGGTTGACTTTGAGCCGACCGAAGAGCAGCTCCGGGAGTTTGATCCGGAGCTGGAGCGTCTCCACCGGCTTCGGGAAGATGCGAAGCACGCGTTCGAAGAAACGCAGGCGAAGTTCACCGAACGGCATTACGATTACCGTCAGGCCCAGCGGCGGCTCGAGCGCCGCGAAGAGCAGTACCGGGAGCAGCTCGAGATCGCGCGGTTCGAGTTTCTTGCCCTCGGCGACGAGGCGTTTGAAGAACTCGGCACGGTCGCGGCGATTCCCGCGATCAAGCGGCGCATCGAACTGCTCGAGTCGGAGATCCAGCAGCAGCGCGAATCGACCCGTCAGTTGAGCGAACTGCAGCTCCGCATCGATGATCTGCGGACGCGCGAGAAGAACTACGAGCAGGAGGTCAACGACATCTCCCGCCGCATCCGCGAACTGGACGTCGAGTCGGAGTCGGTGCTGCAGGGCCGGATCAGTATCGCCGCCCGCGGCGACCGGCCCTCCTCACCCAACCGCGACCAGCGCCGGACCCGCGCCGCGATGGGCGCGGTGGCGGGGTTCGGGGCGGGGTTCGGTCTGCTCTTTCTCCTCGGCGCCATCGACCGGCGGGCGTATTCGGCGAGCCAGATCACCCAGGACAACCAGCAGCTCCGTCTGCTGGGGATCCTTCCCGCCCTGCCGAAGAAGCGGGCGGAGATGGAAGAGTGCGCGGTGGCGGCCCACTGCGTCCACCAGATCCGCAACCAGCTGGAGTCGTTGACGCGGCAAATCAAAGGCGCTCCCGTGATCGCCATCACCAGCGCCTACCAGGGAGATGGCAAGACGAGCCTGACCCTGGCCCTCGGCGCTTCCTACGCCGCCTCCGGGTACCGGACGGTGCTGGTGGATACCGACCTGGTCGGTCAGAGCCTGACCCACGACTGCCACATGGAACACGCGCCGGGTCTGAAGGAGTACATGCTCTCGGATCCCTCCGACCGCATCCCGGTACCGGTGGTCTCCGCCGGCAACCTCGATGTCGTCCCGGCCGGGACCAGCCTCCGCTTCGGTCCCGAGTCGATTCGACGGGGGCGCCTCGAGCGGTTGCTCGATGACCTGCGCGGCCGGTACGAGATCATTCTTCTGGATACCGGCCCCTTCCCCGGCAGTATCGAAAGTCTGCCCGTGGCCACGTCGGCCGACGGCGTGCTCTTCACCTTGTGGCGCGGCCGGCGGTGGGCGCGGTTGCGGGAGTCGGTCGAGCTGCTGCGCCGGTCGGGCGGGAACTGCCTCGGGCTGGTCCTCAACTACGCCCGCGCATCGGACTGCGACTACTACGTCTCCAAGTCAAGCGTCTCCGCCATGGCGATGGCCGACCGCAGCAGCAACCGGTTGTCCGGGGTGGCTTCCCAGGGCAGCAACGGCAACGCGCGGCCGCGCAATGTGCTCCTGCGCGCGATGCAGTCGCGCCAGGACGAAGAACAGGACGAATAGCGCCGCCGGTCATCCGCGTGGCCGGCAATCACGCCGCCCGTTGGTCGTCGGCGGATCGTTTCACTGGTTGGGGGGAGGGGGGAAGTTGTTCGCATGATTCAAAGCACCGAACTGGCCCATCCCGTTCCGCCGCCCACCCTGGTCGATCACCGCGCGTTTTCGATCTGGGGCATGACGCCGCGCGAGCTGCACGATGCGTACTGGCGCGGCCGCGGCGTTCAGTGCATTCGTCCCGGTGATACCGGTTCGCCGGACCGGGCGGCGGATCTCTATCTGCTGCTCGATCCCGATCAGCTCGTTCTCTTTGATCTCGCCGCCATTCTGGAACACCTGGCGTGGCGGCGGGCCCGGCTGACCCATATCAGTATCACCACCGCCAACACCACCCAGTACTCCGAGCGCATCATGCTCGATCCCGACGGTCTCGTGGAGCGGATTCAGCGGACGTACGAAACCTCCCGCCGCGCTTCCCGCCGGCTCGGGCTCACGATGTTTCCCCGCGTCGCCGAGGAGTGGCTCGGCGCCGAACCGGGACGCGCGGGGTGGAAGCAGCTCCGGCGCTCGATCTCGGTCGAACACCTCGATCGCCTCCGGCTGGAGGGTCACACCTACGAAGCCGACGACGCCCGGCAGGCCGAGCCCTTCCTGCGCGACCTCATCGGAGAGTGGGAACGGCCGGATCAGGCGCTGGAGGGAATCCGCGAGGTCCAGGAGGGCGTCTGGGCGCCGCAGGATTTTCATGCCACCGGCGGCGCGACGCTGATCGGGCCGCTCTGGATCGGTTTCGCCGGCGAACTCGATGAAGCGACGTGTCTCGTCGGGCCGGGCTGGCTCCAGGATGAGCCGGAAAGCCGGTGGGAAGCGGGGCCGCACGTCCCCGAGAGCACCACCGATCGCCCGCGGGTCCTCCTCCGCGACATGGTCGAGATCGAGTCGGGGGAGAACCGCAGCCGGATTCGTGAGCAGCGGTGGAGCGGTGTCTATCCGGTTGCCAAGCGCACCCTGGATCTCCTCGTCAGCGCAGCGGCCCTCGTCGTGCTCTCGCCGCTCTTTCTCCTGATCGCGATCCTGATCTGGCGGCAGGACGGCATGCCGATCTTCTACCGGCACCGGCGGCAGAGCCGCGGCGGCCGGGAGTTCGACTGTCTCAAGTTCCGGACGATGCACAACAACGCCGAACAGATGGTGGCCGAGCTTCAGGATCTCAACCGGTGTGACGGGCCCCAGGTCTACATCGAGAACGATCCCCGCGTCACCCCGATCGGCCACCGGCTGCGGAACTACCAGCTTGATGAGCTTCCCCAGCTCTGGAACGTCTTGAAGGGGGACATGAGCCTCGTCGGTCCGCGGCCGAGCCCCGACCGGGAAAACCAGTACTGTCCCACCTGGCGCGAAGTGCGCCTGAGCGTCCGGCCGGGGATCACCGGTCTCTGGCAACTGAAACGAACCCGGGAGCCGGGGCAGGATTTCCAGGAGTGGATTCGCTACGACATCCAGTACGTCCGCGAAGCCAGCTTCTGGCTCGACCTCTCGATCTGCTTCAAGACGGCCCGGATGGTTCTGACCGGAAGGAAAGAAACGCATGCGAATGAGTAAGCGCGCCAAACGCCGCTTCGCCCTGGTGGGCGTCGTCGCCCTTCTCCTGACCGTGGCCCTCGGCGTGATCATCTACCGCACCGGCAGCACCCAGGAACTGCGGCTCGACGAAGCCCGCGCCGAAGGACTGGCGGCGTACGAGGCGGGCGACTACCAGACCGCCCTGCAGCGGCTCAGCTACGTCATCGGCCACCAGCGGGACGATGTCGAAGCGCTCGT
>SLDM01000215.1 GCA_007125255.1 Phycisphaerales bacterium | reverse complement strand
CTTGCCATCCTCCAGCAGCGTCCGCATCCCGGCGCGGCGGGCGGCGTCGCGAATGTTGCCGATCGAAGCGCGCTTGAAGGCAAGCTCGCGAATCTCGCTGTTGAGACTCATCAGTTCAAAGATCGCCTTCCGGCCGCGGAAGCCGATCTTGCCGCAATGGGTACAGCCGACCGCACGGCTGACGTTGCCCTTCTCGATTTCCTCCGGACCGATGTCGACCAGCTTGAGCATGCGCAGATCCGGCTCGGGATCACGCTGGCGGCACTTCTCGCAGAGCATGCGGATGAGCCGCTGGGCGAGAATCGCCTGGATCGAACTCGCCACGAGAAACGGCTTGACCCCCATGTCGATCAGACGGGTAATCGCGGAGGGGGCATCGTTGGTGTGGAGCGTCGAGAAGACCAGGTGACCGGTGAGGGCGGCCTGGATGGCGATCTCGGCCACCTCGCGGTCACGAATCTCGCCGACCAGCACGATGTTCGGCGCCTGGCGGAGCATCGCCCGGAGAATCGAGGGAAAGGTCAGCCCGATCGAGTCGCGCACCTGGCACTGATTGATGCCGGTGAAGTTGTATTCCACCGGATCTTCGGCGGTGATGATCTTGCGGTCGGGACGATTCAGGACGTCCAGCGCGGAATAGAGTGTCGTCGTCTTGCCCGAACCGGTCGGCCCGGTGACGAGAAAGATGCCGTTCGGCCGCCGAATGATCTTGTTGAACCGCTCCAGCGTATCCTGCTCGAAGCCGAGGTTGACCAGGCCGATCTTGACCGATTCCGGCCGGAGAATACGCAGCACGACCGACTCGCCGTGGTACGCCGGACAGCAGCTGACACGAAAGTCGATCCGCTCACCGTCGACCGGCATCTTGATCCGGCCGTCCTGGGGAACCCGGCGTTCGGCGATGTTCACGCCGGCCATCAGCTTCAGGCGGGCGAGCAGCGAGGGCTGCATGCGCTTGGGAAGGTTGTCCCGGACGTGACAGACGCCGTCGATCCGGTACCGCAGCTTGACGCGGTCCTCCATCGGCTCGACATGAATATCCGAGGCGCGGGTCCGCACCGCTTCACTGATCATGCGGTGGACCAGCCGGATGATCGGGGCATCGTCACCGGCGGCGATATCGACCGACGCGTCGACCGATCGGTCGACGGTCACATCGACCGAGTCGGTCACCAGCGACTCATCGGAGAACATCTTGTCCGAGCCGACGGCGCCGCCACTGGAGAAGGCATTGTCGAGGAATGCCTTGATGGACAGCTTCGCCGCCACCAGCGTCTCGACCTCGGTGTTCAGCCGAAAACGCAGCAGGTCGAGCAGTTCCAGATCCATCGGATCGTGCATCGCGAGCTTCAGCCGCCCGCCGGTCTGTCCCATCGGCAGAATCAGGTGCTTCTTGATGAGCTGATCGTCGACCAGGGAGAGGTCGACCCGCTCGGCGACGCTCTTCTCGTTCAGATCGACGTACTCCATGTCGTACTGCGCGGCGAGCGCCTTGGCGACATCCTCTTCGTCGCAGTAGCCCGCTTCGACCAGTGCTTCGCCGACCCGTTTGCCCGATCCCTTCGCCATGGAGAGCGCCTGGTCGAGCTGATTCTGGGTCAGTGTCCCCCACTCAAGGAGAATCTCACCGAGTTTCTTTCGCTTTCGGGCCATCAAATTCCCTTACGTACGTGATCAAGTCGGGGCGGGAGCGTGCGCCGCGGCGCGGGGGACGAAGCAGTTCGCGGATCGCCACCGCCTTAGTATTGTCGTCCCGGGTAGCTCCTGCAAGCCGGTTGCCCGCATCGGCGGGAAACCGCCCGGAGAAATCGGCCTGTGAAATCAGCCGGAGAAATCAGGTATGGTCATGTCTGGTCACACGTTTGGTCACGTATGGTGACTTACGACGACGTGTGGTCACGTGTGGTCACCTGTGGCCAAATGGGGGGGGTGATGAGCTTCGCGATGCAGAGTGATTCCATGACAGATTCGGGAGAAAATCCGGTTCGTGGCTTTCTGGGCCAGCGCGGTCAGCCCGGCCGGAGCGGGCCGAGGGTGCTGATCACCGCCGGCCCCACCCACGAGCCGATCGATTCGGTGCGTTATCTGGCAAACCGCTCATCCGGCAAAATGGGGGTCGCCCTCGCCGAGGCCTCCTCCGCCCGCGGCTGGACGACCACCCTTCTGCTCGGTCCCTCTGCTCTCCGGCCGGCAACCTCTTCGTCGCTGACCGTCGAGCGGTTCCGAACGACCTCCGATCTTCAGCAATTACTCCGGGAGCACTGGCCCCGCCACGACTGGCTGATCATGGCCGCCGCGGTCGCCGACTACCGCCCGAAGCATCCATCGACGGAGACCAAACTGCGGCGGACATCGAGTGACCTTGCGCTGGAACTGGAACCGACTCCCGATCTCCTCGCGGAACTGGCGGCCATCAGCCGCCCGGATCAGCGCCGGATCGGCTTCGCCCTGGAGCCGGCGCGCGACCTGATCCGGCGCGCCGAAGAAAAGCTCGCGCGCAAACACCTCGACGCGATCGTCGCGAACCCGATCGAAACGATGGATTCGGATCGAATCACCGCGCACCTTCTCTTCGCCGATGGAAGCCGGTTCGAGACCGCGGGTTCGCTGTCAAAGGCCGAGGGAGCGGAGTGGGTGATTGAAAGGGTTGAGGAGAAAGGGAGGGAGGAAGGGAGGGAAAGTAACGAAGTAACGAAGTGACGAAGTGACGGAGTGACGGAGGGAAGGCACGGAGGCACGAAGGCACGGAGGCACGGGGGCCGGGTGCCACGGCCAGCGAGCGCAGCGAGTCGGCCGTGCGCTGGTGGAAGCACGATCACCGGATCAAGGCCGGGTGCCGTGGTCTGGAGACATGACCTCACGAGCGTGAGGACATACCGGAAGGCCACGCCGGTACGAGTTCGGCGTGCGATGAGATCTGGATGACCGTCGCGCGACCTCGTGGCCTTCGCTCCTGAAGTCGCTCACACCACGGCACCCCTCTTCGTCACTCCGTCACTTTCCCCCTTCGTGCCGGGTGCCGCGCAGCGAGCCCGAATCAACTCATCAAGCAATCGCTTGAGACCCTTCACGCCACTCAGTACGATCTGCCGGGCAGGCGGACGCGCCTTGCGCAAGAACGAACATGACGAGCACCGTGGACGCTTGATACATGGAGGCGATTCGTGCCGGAGGCACTGCTCAATCTGGCGAAACATCTGACTCCGGACGCTTCGGCCACCATTCGAAAGCGCGGCCAGGAGTATTTCAACAAGGGCCGCGTCTCACCGCTGTCGATCCGGAATCGCAAGGTTCGGGCGACCGTGGAAGGCGAATCGCTCTACAGCGTGCAGATCGCGGCCGTTCGAGCGCGGGGAAAGGCTATCTCGCTGTTCGCCTCGTGCACCTGCCCCTACTACGCCAGCCACGGAGAGATCTGCAAGCACATCTGGGCGACCATCCTTGAGATTGAAAGCGCGGAGCATGCGATACTCACGCTTGGGCTGAGTGAAGCGAAAGAGGCGTATCTCGAAACCGCTGATGAGGTCGATCTCGAGCCCGACGATGATGACGCTGAGGATGATGATCATGATGATGTGGAGGAAGACGAAGAAGAAGACGAGCTTGCCGAGATCGAAACAGAACCCTCCCTGCCGGCGCGACTTCCGAACCCGTTCGCCACAAATCCCGGCGCCGTCACCAGGAACGCGAACCACGAACCCGCGCGATCACCCG
>SLDM01000025.1 GCA_007125255.1 Phycisphaerales bacterium | reverse complement strand
TGGGCAAAGATCATGCTGAGAAACCGGTAGACCAGCTTGGCCGCGAGGAAATCGCTCGCCCAGTGCGCGTCGTTCGGCAACAGCTCCACCACGTCAAATCCGATCACGCGCCGTGATGCGCAGACGCGTTCGAGCAATTCGTTTACTTCATGCCAGGTCAGTCCGTCCGGTTCGGGCGTTCCGGTAGCGGGCACCAGCGCCGGATCGAACGCATCGAGGTCAATCGTCACGTAGACATTCTCATCCAGCGTGTGAACGACATCATCGAGCCAGCGGTCACTCCCCGCATACCGGGCCCGCGAGATCGTGTGGCCGTAGAAGACCCGGTCATCGTCGAGGGATTCCAGTTCATCGACATCGACCGCGCGAATCCCGACCTGGGTGATGGAGCACCACTCGCGGGCGCGGGCCATCACGCAGGCGTGGTTGAATCGGGAGCCGTCATAGCTGTCGCGCAGGTCGCCGTGAGCATCGATCTGGAGCACGGTGAGATTCTCCTGCGCGCGGGCCGCAGCGCGGATCGCGCCGATACTCACCGAGTGCTCGCCACCGATCACCACCGGGAAGCGGTTCGCTTCGGCTTCACCCGTCCACGCCCGGTCGACCAGATCGGCGAGTGATTCCGGATCGCCCGCGTGCTCAATGGGCTCGCGGGTCAGAATCCCCCGCCGGTAGACCTCGGTGTCGGTGGGAATGTCGTAGAGCTCCATGTTCCTGCTCGCTTCGATGAGGGCCGCCGGTCCGCGATCCGCCCCCTTCTTCCACGAACTGGTCAGGTCGTAGGGCACGGGCAGAACGGCGATCTCCGCCGAACCCGGGTCGCGGAACTCGGCGGGCAGCCCGCCGAAGCCGGGGAGGTCGGTCGAAGTCGCAGACGCGGGCGGATCGGAAGAGGTCATGGCCGCAGATGATATCCGCCCCGAAGAATCCGTGAGCCGCCCCCCGATGAGCCGGCTTTCTTCAGACCTGATCAGACTGGATCAGTCGTGTTCAGACTGGCTCCGGCTGCTTCAGGCTTCGCCTTTCCACGGGATCGGGCGGCGGGCCGGAGCCGCAATTTCGGCCCGGCGTGCTTCACCGGGAGTTGATCGGGCTCCACCTGAGAACGATCGCAACCGCATGGTGCGAGTCAGCATGGTGTCGAGGGCCCCGCTTTCACCGGGTCTATGTGAGCCAGTCACGGCTGAAGTGTGGGGGGGGAGGGGGAATCTCGCCCCTCCAGTTGCGGCCGGTGAGGACGACTCCTATCCTGATTTCATGCTCCAGCACATTCTTCAACGTCAGATCCGGCGTCCGCGCATGATGAGCATGGCCCTGCTCATGGTCGGGCTGATCGCGGTCATCGCTCTACCGCTCTGGGCCCAGGGAGGCGGTGGTGGCGGTGCGCCGTCACCGGAACTGCGCCGGGCGCCCTCGCCGCTCATCGGTTACGGCATCATGGCGCTCATGTTTGCCGCGGTGATCATGGTCAGTCTGATCCCGTCCAAACGCGGCCACCAGGACTGACCCCGTCGTGACCGCGACCCTCTTCCGAACCGAGGCACTGCCATGAACCCTGAAACAATCGACTCGACGACTCCCCCGCGACCGGGAGTCAATCTTCGCGCGTTGCTTGCCGTCAACCTGGTCCTGCTGGCCCTGCTCGTCGTGGTCACGCTCGGCGGATCGTGGGCCGGCGCGAATGATGACGTTCGGCCGCGCGGCGACTTCACGATGGTGGCCGGCCCCGCCCAGGGCACCGACAGCTCCATCGTCTACCTGGTCGATGTGGTCAACGATGAGCTGACCGCGGTGACCTACAACACGAGCACCAAGCGCATCGACGGCGTTGCCTATCGCAACCTGCGACGCGATGTCAATACCGCCGTCCGCGGCCGCCAGGCCCCGGGCCGCTGATCGAGAGGATCGATTGACCATGCACCAGAATCATCCGCAGAACCCGACCGCCTCGACCACGCAGATCAGCCCCGCCGCCGCCACCCTCTGGGCCTCGGCGTTCATCATCGCCGCCCTGGTGATTCTGCAGTTGGGCAAGCTTCCCGTGAATCCGGCGCACGCCAGCAATGTGCTCGCCGAACGCGGCAACTACACCCTGCTGACCACCGACGGCGGCGATGGCGACGGACAGCGCCGGTACGAGATGCTGTACATCCTCGATTCGCGCGAACAGGTCCTGCTCGTCTACGAAATCGAAGATGCCCAGCGCGGCATCATGCGGCTGCGTGACGGTGGGAACGTCAACAATCTCTTCCGCGCCGCAAGGCGCTGACGTGCCGGGGAAGGAACGACTGAATGAACTGCTCGCCGCGCAGTGGCTGCTCACCAACGGCCTCGGCGGATACGCGCTCGGAACCGCACTGGCGGGCAACCGGTCGCGGTACCACGGCTGGCTGATCGCCACCGCACGCCCACCGGTGGAGCGCCGCGTGGTGCTGCACAGCATTGCGGAAACCATCCGCAGCTCCGAGAAAACCTATCTGCTGAACGCGACCGAGTTCGGCGAGTCCGGCATGCTGCATCCGGACGGACATCGCTGGCTGCGCGACTGGTCGGTGACCCTGCCGCACACCGCGCGGTGGCGGTATGAGTGCGGGCCCATCACGGTCATGCGCGAACTGCACCTCCTGCCGGGAAGAAATGCCGCCCGGATCCGGTACGCAATCGATGGCGATGTATCCGGAACGACGTTGCACCTGCGTCCGCTGATGCCGATGCGCGATTTTCATGAACTGACCGATCGCGCGGATGCCGACCCCTCCGCCCGGCTCACCGATGACCGCACGCTCCGGATCGAGTGCAACGGTTGCGCCGCGACGGCCCGAAGCTCGCAGGGATCCTGGCGGCTTGCGGCGGATCACTGGCGGGACTTCGCCTACGCGCTTGATCACGACCGCGGCCAGCCCCACCGGGAGGACGTCTGGTCACCCGGCGTCCTGGATGTTCTGCTGAGTGCCGGCGCCTCCTCCCGAGACGTGGCGGTCGAGTTTGAACTGATCGAACCGGCACGGATCGATCGCGCGGCCGCCGTTCGGGGGTGGTCGCCGGAGACGGTCTCCGAGGCCGGCGCGAGCGGGAAGAGCGAAACCCTCGACGAGCGGCTTGCCCGCGCCGCGGAGCAGTTCCTCGCCCAGCGCGAGATCGGCGGCAACTGGTCCACCACCATCCTGGCGGGATTTCCGTGGTTCGCGGATTGGGGGCGCGATGCGATGATCGCCCTGCCGGGTCTTCTGCTGGAGACCCACCTCGCCCCTCTCGCCGCCGGAGTCCTCAACACCTTTTCCGCCCACTGCCGCAACGGCCTGATTCCAAACCGTTTCGATGATTACGGCGGGGTGCCGCACTACAACACCGTGGATGCGAGCCTCTGGTTCATTCGCGCGGTCGGGCTGCTGCACGAAGCCGACGAGGCATCGCTGCGATCACAACCGGAGCTTCGCGAAACCTGCCGAGCCATTCTGCACGCCTACGAGCGCGGTACCGATTTCGGCATCCGCATGGATGATGATGGGCTCATCGCGGCCGGATCGGCCGAATCGCAACTGACGTGGATGGATGCGCAGCGCGATGGCGTGACGTTCACACCGCGCCACGGCAAGCCGGTCGAGATCAACGCGCTCTGGCACCACGCGTGGCATGTTCTGGCCCGGCTGACCGACGACGAATCAGAACGGCAGACGTGCCTCGCCCGCGCCCGGGAGATCGCGGCGATCTTTCGCGAGCGGTACTGGTGGGAGAGCGCCGGCTACTGCCACGATGTGGTCGTCTCGCGCGGCGGAGGTCACTGGACGGGTGACGAGACCCTGCGGCCGAACCAGATCCTTGCCGTGGCGCTCGCGCCCTCTCCCCTGACCGATGAGCAACAGCGCCGGGTTGTCAACGTGATTGCCCAGCGGATGCTCACGCCGTTCGGCCTGCGCACGCTGAACCCGAGTCATCCCGGATACCGCGGCCGATTCACCGGAACGCTGTTCGAGCGCGACGCCGCGTACCACCAGGGCACGGTCTGGCCGTGGCTGGTCGAACCGTACATCGAAGCGGTTCTGCGAACGCCCGGACTGGATCCCACGCTGATCCGCGGCGCGGGCGTTCTGATCCGCGGGCTGGAGTCGGAACTCGAGCGCGGATGTATCGGCCAGCTCGCCGAAGTGCACTCCGGGGATGCACCCTTCGACCGCGGCGGCTGCTGCGCCCAGGCGTGGTCGCTCGCCGCGCTGATCCGCAGCCGCGCGATGCTCCGCCGGAGCGGCGTCGAGGAGCCGGCCGATCCGGCGGTCTGATACGAATCCCGGATCAGTTCCGGGCGTGACGGAGATTCACCGCGGAGGGCGCGGAGTAGGGTGAGAAGACTCACTGGCGTGAACAACCACTTTTGACCCTGGAGGGAGCTTCAGGATTCTGCTTTGAGTGACCAGCAGGGATGGGAGCATTCAGCGAAGGCCTACAGAGGCGGGGCGCAGCCGAACCGCTTCGTGCCTCCGTGCGTTCTCTCTCTCACTCCGTTCCTCCCCCCTTTGCCCTTCTCCGCGCCCTCTGCGTCCTCTGCGGTAAAGGCTTTGCTCGCCCGGATCTGACCTGGCATACGTCTGACCGGCTGTCCCCGCCGTCTGATCGAATCACCGCTCCGGAGAGTCATCGACGCGCTGCGCGGATTGCCGCCCAGTCGCGAGATTTCGTCACCACCGGCTCATCCCATATACTCATCCCCATGGCATTACCCGTGCGGACGATTTCGCTGCTGAACCAGAAAGGCGGCGTGGGCAAGACGACGACGACCGCGAACCTCGGGGCCGCGCTGGCCGCCGCCGGCCAGCGCGTGCTCCTGATCGATCTTGATCCGCAGGCTCACCTGACCTTGCACCTGGGCGTTGAGCCGGACCAGATCACCCGCACGGTGTACGACCTGCTCATCGAGCCGGATGTCACCGCCGAGGAAGCGGTCATCGGCGCCCGGGAGAACCTGGATGTGATCGTCGCGGAAGTCGATCTCGCCGCGGCGGAGAGTGAACTGGCCGGGCTGGATCGGCGCGAGCAGATTCTGCGGGAGCAGATCCGTCCGATCGCCGGCCGCTACGACGTGATCATGGTGGACTGCCCGCCGAGTCTCGGCCTGCTGACGTTGAACGCGCTGGCGATGTCGCGCGAAGTCTTCGTGCCGATGCAGGCGCACTTCCTCGCGCTGCAGGGCGTGAGCAAGCTGCTGGAAACGGTCGGGCTGGTCTGCCGCTCGGTCAACCCCGAACTGCGCGTCACGGGCATCGTCCTGTGCATGCATGAAGGGCAGACCACGCTGGCAAAAGAGGTCGTCGACGATCTCGAGACGTTTCTCGAGCAGGCGCGCGGCACGGACGTGCCGTGGCGCGACTGCCGGGTGCTCAAGCCGGCCATCCGGCGCAACATCAAGCTTGCCGAAGCGCCGAGTTTCGGCCAGACGATTCTCGACTACGAACCGTGGTGCCCCGGCGCGATGGACTACCGCAACCTGGCGGACAACCTGCTGAAAAGCTGGACCGCCCCCGAGACGGAGGCGATTGACACTTCAGGCGACGAGGTTGAGGAGAACGGCAGCCCGGAAATCATCACCCTCAGACGCGAGGCATCCGAGCCGGCCGAAACGGACGACATGACCACCCGCGGCACCTCGCACCAGTCGCATGGCTGAGCCGGCCGCGGATCCCAAGCATGAGCGACGGCGGCAGGCGAGTCGGCCGTGGCGGATCGTTTTCATTCTCTACGCCATCGCGCTGACGATCGGCACCCACTGGCCGCGCCTCGATCTCAGTGTCGGCGATGTACGCGCGCCGGATAAGATCATTCATCAGTTCGCCTTTGCCGGGCTCGCCTTCCTTCTCTGGCGCACCCGCTGGCTGCGCGGGCTTGATCTCTGGTTCGCGGTCGCGTTGATCTGGATCATGCTCGATGAGTTCACGCAGGCGATTCCGATTCTCGGCCGCACCTTTTCGTGGTTCGACATCCTGGCCGGGTGGTGCGGCGCGGTGATCGTCGCGGCGTGGTTGTGGGCCTACCGGCCGATCGGTGGCGAACACGCCCGAAGACACCACGCCCAGACGATCTTTGTCTATGAGTCCGTCTTCATGGGCTTCGGCAACTGGACCCGGATCGCGCTGTACAGCGCCGGCATGCTGCTGCTGGTCGGGACGGCCTGCGCGGTGTTCATGTGGCAGGTCCACCCGGACGGTCTGGTACCCGCCGTCATGGTCGGCGCGGGCGCAGGGGGTGTGGGAGGATTCTACGTCGGCATGGACACCTGCTTTCGGCGCAATCGTCCGCGCCTGCTGGAAAACCAGCCCTGCTTCACCTGCGGCCGATCCTGCGCCGAGGCGACCATCGACGAGGACGGTCGGGGCAGATGCCCGGCGTGCGGAGCGTCGATTCATCTCGGCCAGTGGCTGGAAACGCCCGACCTCTCCCGGCGCGCGATCCTCGGCCTCGCGTCGAGCGGCTTCGGCATCTTCTTTCTGCTCAGCGTGCTCGCGGTCGCGGTGTACATCGGGTTCCTGCTTCTCTTTTTCAGCCATCCGGATCGCTTCTTCTTCATCGGCCGCCTGGCCCGTACGGCGGTGGACATGCGCATCGTGATCGACCTGACCCTGCTCGGCGTCTTCACCGCTCTGGCGGCGCGGTTTGCCCGCCGATTGCGGGCGCGGCAGGTCGATGAACAGGACCGGCGCTGCCTGGACTGCCGGCACGATGTCCACATGACGCGCTCGGAACGCGGGATCGGCCGCTGTCCGGAGTGCGGCACACCGTTTGTCAGATTTGAGGCCGGGACCGGTGCCGGAGGAGGCGGCGTGCCGGGGAGCGAACTAAAAGCCGCCGATCGCGACCGACAGTAACCAGAAGCCGAGCATCCCTCCGGTCAGGATGACCCCGACCCAGCCCAGGATCCAGCCGACGGTCGCCATGGAGTGGGCGGATGATCCCGGGGCATACTCCCTCCGAACCTGAAAGCCGAGGATGATCGCAACGATGCCGAGCGGAGCGCAGAGAACCAGGCACGCGATCCCCAGCACCAGCACTGCGACCGCGGTGCCGCTCGACCCCTTCCTGTTCCCACCGGTGTCGCGATAGATGCGGATGGTTTCTTCCACCGGGAGGCCGCACTCCGGGCATGGATGCCCGACGGCGGTGCCGCGCAGGTCATAGCCGCACTCCGCGCAGTGGAGCTCGAGCGGTGGCCGGTGGGCTCCGGGCTGCCGCTCCGGTGAAACGTACGGGTCATCCATGTCAGGGTCGCCTCCCATGGCGGACGATTCGGAATCAACCGATGATAAGTCTAACGAATCATTTGCATCCGACAGGGGAGGCACGGAGGGGAGGGATCAAGGCACCGGGGGTGGAGTGACGAAGTGACGGAGTGACCAATGGGTGAAGTGACTGTGGACACGTCGTCCCCGCGGAAGCGGGACCCGAGGGGCGCGCGGGATGCTCACTTCGGTCGGTAAGCTCTCAGCGCGCAGGACGCCTTCGGCGTGTCCTGATGACGGAAAGCTCACTGGGCGTCTTCGTTCGGTCGGGTGATCGTCGTTCCAACAGGCACGGCCGACTCCCGTTGGCCCTCTGGCCGTGGCACCCTGTGACAGGGGATGGCGAAGGGTGCCACTGCCAGCGACCGCAGGGAGTCGGCAGTGCGGGCGTGCAGTATGCTCACTTCGGTCGGTAAGCTCTCAGCGCGCAGGACGCCTTCGGCGTGTCTCGATGACGGAAAGCTCACAGGGCGGTATCGTTCGGTCGGGGAATCGTCGTTCCATCTCGCACGGCCGACTCCCGTTGGTCGCTGGCCGTGGCACCCTGCACCCTGCACCGGGCATCTTCGTTCGGCCGGTTGATCGTCGTTCCAACAGGCACGGCCGACTCCCTGCGCTCGCTGCCCGTGGCACCCGACCCGAAACGAGCCAACACTCCGTTACTTCGTCACTTCCCTCCGTCCCTCCCACGAATCATCCATGCGGCCCCGGAGGGCCGATATGCTCTTCATCCATGGCCGCCGGTTTTGAGAAACACGCCCGCACCGTCACCCTGCTGACCGTCGCCAGTCGCGTGACGGGCCTGGCGCGTGACGCCGCGCTGAGCCGCGTCTTCGGCGCGGATCCGATCATGGACGCGTTCTTCTTTGCGTTTCTCATTCCGAACCTCTTTCGTCGGCTCTTCGGTGAAGGCGCGCTCGCCGCGGCGTTCCTCCCCGTCTACTCGCGACTTCACGCGAGCGATCCCGTCCAGGCGCGCCGGCTCGCCTCGCTGACGATCGCGATCATGACCGTCGCCCTGGGCGTGGTGGTCCTGATCGGCGAAGGGCTGCTCCTGCTGGTCTTGTGGATGAACGACTTCGATCATCTTGCGATCAACCTGATGATGATCATGCTGCCCTACATGCCCCTGGTGTGTCTGGTCGCGATCCTCGGCGCGATGCTGCAGGTGCACGGCCGGTTCGGCCCGACCGCCGCCGCGCCGATGATTCTCAACCTGCTCATCGTCTCCAGTGCGGTCGGGCTCGTGTTCATGGTCGATCATGAAGACGAAGCGCAGCGCATCGCGCACGTGAGCGTGATCGCGTCGAGCGTGCTGCTCGCCGGGTTGATCCAGGTCGCGTGGTCTCTCAGCGCGCTGCGCGATCAGGCGTGGTGGCGACGCGACTGGTCCAGCGCCGCGCCGGAGATGCGGGGCGTCCTGATCCAGGTCGGGCCGATGATTCTCGGCCTCGGCGTGCTCCAGCTCAACACGCTCTTCGACGGCATCATCGCCAGTTACCCGGCCGTGGTCGGTTCGACCATCTTCGGTATCGACTACCCACTGGAAGAAGGCGCGATGGCGACCGTCAGCTTCGCGCAGCGGTTGTACCAGTTTCCGCTCGGGGTGTTCGGCATCGCCATCGCCACGGCGATCTTCCCCGCCCTCGCCCGTCTGAGTGAGGCGCGGGATGACTTTCTGGATGTTCTGCGCCGCGGGTTGCGCCTGGTGGTCTACATCGGTCTGCCCGCCAGCGTCGGTCTGATGCTCGTGCGCGAGCCGCTCGCCGCCGTCGTCCTTCAGGGCGGTGACTTCACCGCCGAGGACAGCCGCCGGGTCGGCTTCGTTCTGCTCGGCTACGCCCCGGCGATCTGGGCGTACTCGATGGTGCACGTTCTGACCCGGGCGTTCTACGCCCGCAGCGAGCCCCGCACTCCGGTGCTCATCGCGTGCCTGGTCGTCGGACTGAACCTCGCTCTCAACCTGGTCCTGATCTGGCCTCTTGGCGAGGCGGGGCTGGCGTGGTCGACCTCCCTGTGTTCCTTCGTTCAGGTGACGCTGCTGCTCATCGCGCTGCGGCGGCGCACCGGCACGATCGTTGACCGGGGCGTCGTTCGCAGCTGGCTGATCATGCTCGCGCTCAGCTTGGTGATGGGAGCCGCGGTCTGGCTGATCGGCCGGCCCCTGCTGGGGCCGGAGATGAGCTGGAGCGCTTCACTGCTCGCCCTCGCGGCGATGGTCTTTACCGGCGGCGTAATCGTTCTGCTCGGCTCCGCCGCGCTGCGCCGGCCGGAACTCGGCTGGGCCCTCGGCCGGGCATCCGGAGAACGGCACGAATCGCCGCGGGACTCGAATTGATCGGCGCGTCATGGGCGTGCCGGGATTCCGGGCCCGTCTGCGGCGGCGGCCTGCTGACTGCCTGCCCCCGATCCGAAGCGGCGCCCCGGACCCGGACGGCGACATTCACTCGAGATACGTGTAGCCGGCCAGCCCTGCCTCGTAGGCACGGACCAGCATGTTGCTGTCACTGACGGTGAGACTGCGCGTCCTGACCGCGTGTTCGCACTCCTTGCGAAACTGCTGGAAGAGCCGGTCCACATCGTACTGGACGTAGGAGAGGACCTCGCGGATCGAGTCACCTTCGACCACGTCATCGATCCACCACTCGCCGTTGTCATCGAGACGCACGTGGACGAGATGCGTGTCGCCGAAAAGGTTGTGAAGGTCGCCCAGGGTTTCCTGGTACGCGCCGACCAGAAAGACGGCCAGGTAGTACCGGTCGCCCTGCTGAATGGGATGCAGCTCGAGGATATTCTTGATGTCCGCCGGATCGATGAAGCGATCGATCTTGCCGTCGGAGTCACAGGTGATATCCGCCAGCGTCGCGCGCCGACTGGGCCGCTCGTCCAGCCGGTGGATCGGCATGATCGGGAAGAGCTGGTCGATCGCCCATGAATCCGGCAGGGACTGAAAGATCGACAGGTTGCAGAAATACGTATCGCTCATTGAGCTTTCGAGGTCCTGCAACTCTTCGGGGATCGTCTTCAGGTGCCGGCAGACATCGCGAATCTTCGCGCAGAGCGACCAGTAGAGTCGATCGACCACCGCGCGGAAAGCGAGCGAGAGATGCCCGAACCGGAAGAGGTTGATCGCCTCTTCCCGCGCCTGCTGCGCATCGTGGTAACACTCGAGCATGCGCTCGGTGGACATGATCCGGTGCGCCTCGATGAGATCCAGCACGGGACGCGGCAGGTTGTCACGCTCATCCTCGTTCAGTTCATCCATCGCTTCTTCGAGGGAATACCGGTCAAGCTGATTCGATCCGAGCACATCGAACACCAGGACACTGTGGTGGGCGACCATCGCGCGGCCGCACTCGGTGATGATCGTCGGGTGGGGGACCTTCTCGTCGTCACACATCGCGCCGACACGGTAGATGACGTTGTTCGCATACTCCTTGAGCGAGTAGTTCATCGAGAACTCGAAGTCGGTCATGCTGCCGTCATAATCCACGCCGAGCCCGCCGCCAACGTCGAGGTATCGCAGGCCGGCACCCATCTTGGAAAGCTCGACGTAGATACGGGTCAGTTCGTTGATCGCGTTGTTCACGCTGCGGATGTCGTGGATCTGTGAACCGATATGGCAATGCAGCAGGTGCAGACAGTCGGCCATATCGTTTTCCTTGAGCAACTCCACCGTCTGCAGAACTTCGGAGATGGTCAGCCCGAACTTCGCCTTCGCGCCGCTGGAATATTTCCACCGCCCGGCGCCGGATGAATCGAGCTTGACCCGCACACCGACCCGGGGACGAACATCAAACCGTTCCGCCGCCTTGAGAATCAGGTCCAGTTCCGAAAGGTTCTCGATCACCGGCGTGATGTTCCGACCGAGCTTTTTCGCCAGGGTCACAAAGTCGATGTACCGGCCTTCCTTGAAGCCGTTACAGATGATCGGTGTCTCCGGGTGGTCACTGGTTAATCCGAGGACCGCGAGCAGTTCCGGTTTCGAGCCGACTTCGAGGCCGAAACCGAGCGGCGCGCAGTTGCGGTAGACCTGCTCGGCCAGGTGCCGCTGCTGGTTGACCTTGATCGGGTAGACCGCGCGGTACTTGCCCTGGTAGTTGTTCTCCGCGATCGCCTCGGCAAAGGCGTCGTGCAGATCGTGGATGCGCTGGGCCAGCAGGTCACTGAAGCCGATCAGAACCGGCGTGGAGAGATCCCGCTCTTCCAGGCCCTTGATGACCTCGTAGATGTCGATCTCACGCTCGGGATTGCGATCGGGCCGCACGACCACGTGCCCCCGCTCGTTGACGTGAAAGAACCCCTGTCCCCACGCCCCGATCTGGTAGAGATCGCGCGACGAGTCGAGCGTCCAGACCGTACGGGCGGTCTTGTCGAGGTTCTGCTTGGGCTTGGTGCCCGGCGTATTCGCCCGGGCTTTCTGCTGCTTCGTGGGGGACATGGGCTGACCTCGAACGGGGCGGAACTCGGGAGGGCCATCGGCGCAAGACTCACGATATCAGCTTGGTGATCCGGATTCTCGCGCGCCGGTGAGCCGTGGAGGAAATTTTTTGCCGCGGACAGGCGATCGGTGGGCCGATTTGCCCCGGTCGGGTTACACTGTCGCGCTATGGGACGAAACACCACGAAAGAACGACCGAAATCCTCCCGCCGTAAAGCCCGCCGCAAGAAGGCGAAGAAGGGCTGGCGAACCGCCGAAACCAGCGATCGACATGAGCTGTACGAACTCTCGGTTCAGGAACCGGAGGCGGAGTGTGACCTCATTGACCAGATATGGAAAGAGCAGCGAAAGCGCAAGTGCAACCATATCCGTGAGGATTTCTGCGGCACCGCCGCGGTCGCCATGGAGTGGGTCAAGCGCAAGAAGTCCCACACGTCGATCGGCGTGGACCTTGACCGCGAAGTCCTCGACTGGGCCCGCGACCGACTGCCCCAGCGCCTGGATGCCGAGCAGCAGTCACGGGTCACCATTATCGAAGGCAATGTACTGACCACCAGGACCGAGAAGGTCGACTCCGTACTGGCGATGAACTTCAGCTACAACCTCTTCAAGACGCGCGATGATCTGCGCAACTACTTCCGCATTGCACGGGAGTCGCTTGTCGAGGATGGCCTGTTCCTGCTGGATGCCTACGGCGGGAGTGAGGCTTTCGAAGAGATCACCGAGGACCGTGACCTGGACGGCTTCACGTACGTCTGGGACCAGGCCTCCTACGATCCGATCAGCGGCCTCGCCACCAACCATATTCACTTTCACTTCCCCGACGGCACGAAGATGAAGAAGGCCTTCAGCTACGAGTGGCGGCTCTGGACGCTGCCGGAAGTTCAGGAAGTGCTGCGCGAGGCCGGTTTCAGCAACGTCATCGTCTACTGGGAAGGGACCGATGAAGAGACCGGCGAGGGTGACGGCGAGTGGGCCGTTGCGGAGCGGGGTGAAGCGTGTCCCGGCTGGGTCGCGTATCTCGTCGCCGAGCGATAACTCGAAAACGGACGTTGGCGCGTTGGGCCGACTCCCCCGCCGCCGTGTGGCCGCCGGCCTACAATAGCACCCGTTGCGTACGTTCAACTTTCGAGCCATTCACGACCGCTTGCTTCCGTTGTAAGGCCCTCCATGCGCGGCATGCTGCACCTGGCCCATTTCGATCAGACCGTGGCGGATCTGCTTGCCGATCAGCTGGAGCAGGTGGCCGTCGTGTTTGAGCGCCAGCTCGCCAGCGACCTCTCCGCGATCAACGGGTTGTGTGTTCATATCGAACGGTACCGCGGCAAGATGCTGCGTCCGACGCTGGTCCTTCTGACCGGTCTGGCGGGAACGGACGAACCGTACGAAGGTCACTCGCTGAACGAGCGCCACCGGGTCGTGGCCGCCGTGGCCGAGATGATTCACATGGCCACCCTCGTTCACGACGATGTGCTTGATGAGGCGGACGTGCGGCGTCAGGGGGCGACCGTCAATCATCTCTGGGGCAATGAAACTGCCGTGATGCTCGGCGACTATCTGATCTCCAACGCGTTTCATCTCTGCTCGAGTCTGGCGGACCCCGCCGTCAACCTTGCCCTCGGTCAGGTGACCAATACGCTCTGCGAGGGTGAACTGGTGCAGCTTCACCACCGCAACGACTACGGTATCGATGAAGCGACGTATTGCGAGATTGTGCGGCGCAAGACCGCTTCCC
>SLDM01000357.1 GCA_007125255.1 Phycisphaerales bacterium | reverse complement strand
GCCTCCGGGAACGCGAGGGACTCCCGACCGGCGAAACGACGCAACGGGGCCGAAGCCGGCAGCGACGATGACGATGAGAAGAAGAGCGGCGAGGGGAGTTTCCGCGACCCGTGTCGCGTTGGCCGTGGGCCTCCCGCTCGCGGCCCTGGCCGGCTGTGATCACGCGTCGCCCGCGCATCGCGCCCCCCTCGCGCTCGAGCCGCTGCCGCAGCAGACCGCGACGCTGCGGGCCGAAGAGTGGTACCGGCCGCAAGAGGGGGCGTGGCAGTACGAGGTTCTGGCCGGTGACGGCGAAGGTGAGGTGTTCACGGCTGCGCGCAGGAAGACCGACCGGTTCGATGCGGCGTGGAAGGACGTAACCGCCGCGGGCCGAGAAGAGTTCTGGCGCGTCGATGAGAAGGGCCGGGTTCTGCTGACGGCGGTGCTGGACCGCGCCGAGGATTCACTCAGCCGGTTCGAGCCGCCGCTCGTGATCGCCTACCGGGAAATGCACCCGGGTGAACACCGGACCGAGGAAACGACCGTGAAGGTCCTCTCCGCCCGCGCCCCGGAAGAAGAGAAGGACCGCGGGCGGGCGAGACGGACACTGACCTTTCTCGGCGTGAAGCGGCTCTCCTTCGATGGAGATGAGCTCGAGGTCTTCCACGTTCGATCCGAGTTCGAAGCCGATCTGCGCTTCGCGGTAGCCGAACGCACCACTGATCTCTTCATCACCCTCGACGACCCGGGCTGGCCGCTTGCGTACAAGCTGGATGAACAGATCCGCGTCTTCGGTCTCTTCGGTTCCCGAACGCAGCGAACCCTGCTCCGCCGGGACGAAGCGGACGGCCGCTGACACGGCTTAGAAGGAGAAAACGGGACACGCGCCTGGCGTGCCCCGTTGCTGAGCTTCTGTTCATCGTCCGATCCTCGTCCGGACACCGTGCCGTCATCGTTACGTCTTACCCGACTGACCATCGAGCAGAGCGAGAAGATCGAAGACATCCACCTTGCCGTTACCATCAAAGTCAAAGTTCGGATCGCTTGAGCCCCAGGCTTGAAGGAGATCAAGCATCTGTTGCTCCAACTCGCCCGGCTCACTCTGTTCCGGCGGGCCATTGCCGGCGCCGATCTTCTGAGCGAGCTGATCCAGGTACTGAACGAGATCTTCAACCCCGACCTTACCGCTGCCGTTGTAGTCAAACTTTGGATCGTCGGATCCCCACGCCGCAAGCAGACCAAGAATATCCTGTTTGATCTGCTCCGAGATGCCCTGGTCATCCTGGGTGGCAGCCGTCTCCTGGAAGTGAGTCAGCAGTCCCTGCAGATCAGGGAGCTCCGGATCCATCTGGTAGGTGGTTTCACCGGCTTCCCCGGATCTCGTGCGAATCTCAGCGCCATCGTTCGATTTGATCTGCGGCAGATGCTCACTCAATCGTTTCATGAGCATCTCCAGATCCTCCTGACCGACGCGCCCATCGCCGTTGAAGTCAAACTTCGGGTTGTCGGTCCCCATCGCCAGGCGGAAGTCCTTGAGCAGTTCCGTGACCCACGCGGGCTTCTCGGCCGACTCACCCGGCCGCGTCTCGGCGGCCCGGATGCGCCCGGCCTCCTCCTCGGTTCGGCTCAACTCCGGCGCGCTTTCCAGACGGGCCGCGTACGCCTGCCGGCTCAGTGCCGACAACGCCTGCTCCCGGGTCGGCTCGGCGGGCCTGGCCCTGTTCTCGTGTTCAACGCGCTGCGGCGTGGTCGCCGCCGAACGGGTCGGCGCGATCTCGGCCGGCCGTGCGGCCACCTCGGTCCGCCCGGCCGCTCCCCTGTTCTCGGTCGCGGCGGCAACTCCGGGACGCGTGCGCTGCGCCATCGGATCCAATCCCGGCGCGGTACTCTTGATGCTGATATCCATGTGAACCTCTTCCTTAAAAAGAGTCAGCCGCTGAATGGCAAAGGAAGCGGCGTTCCGTCCGCGCGGCTCTCTGTACCCAAGTGCAAGCCGCGTTCCACTCCGATGAACGCCGGCCACCTCTCCGATAACCGGAGCGGACGCGCGGAATCTGCCGCCGCCGCCCTCGGCCGCAGCGCGGGAAGTGCGCCTCCTGGACTCATCTGCGCAAGAATGCAGGGAGAACGGCACGGAGGCACGAAGGCACGGAGGGAAAGTGACGGAGTGGCGGAGAACGCGTCGTCCCCGCAGGAGCGGGGACCCCCGGTAGCGAGCAGGACGCTTTCGGCGCGAGGGAAGCTCTCTGCGCGCGGGGACGCACTCGGCGCGCCCACTTGACGGGAAGTAGCTCAGGGCACCGCGGTCATCACTGGTCGAGATTCTTTGATCCGGTGACTGTCGTTCCATCTCGCACGGCCGACTCGCTGCGCTCGCTGGCCGTGGCACCCTGCCGCATGCCGCCCTCCGCCCCTCCACTTCGTCACTCCGTTACTTTCCTTCAGTGCCTTGCGCTTAATAGAACACCGCCGCCGAAGAATCGGCGGCGGTGCTAGAGTCGTGCGACTGACGCAGAGGCGTCAGTTAACTTCGTTCGTCATCCGTTCACGCGATCAGGCGCGACGGCGACGGGCACCCGCGAGACCCGCGAGACCGAGCAGCGCGAGCGCGCCCGGGGCGGGGACGGCATCAAACTCACCGATGAAGTTGTGATCGCCTTCCGGGGTGATGGTCACCGCGGCGAAAGAGACAAACGCCTCTTCGAGTTCGCCCCAGGTGATCGTCGCCAAGTGAAGCGTTTCACCGGCCGACAGGCTGATTCCGCTCGGCAGCGAACCCCAGACGACCGAACCACTGCTTTCGCTCGAACCATCATTCGCCGCGCCGAAGCTACCGGGATTGATGTCGTTCGCGAAGAGGCTCGACCAGAGCTGATTGGTTTCGAAGCTCAGACCGGAGTCATACTGCGCGGATTCCGGATCGCTGAAGAAACCATCGAACGCCGGGTCCGTGGTGAACTTGGTGGTCGCACTGTGGAACGGCGCTTCGGAATAGTTGAAGAAGCCGTTGCCATCCGTGGTGGTGAAGTTCCAACCGTTATCACCCGAGATCAGACCGAGCAGCTGAATGTCCTGAGTCGCGGTGAGCGAAATCTTCGCGGTCTGGAGACCGTTGTCAGCGTGCCACTGGCTGAAGGTGTACGTATCGTCGCCGATACCGGCAAACTGCTCAACACTGAATTCGACTGCGCCGAGGGCACCCGCCGACAGGGCGAACACCGAGGCACCAGCCATAAGGGACAGAGTCTTTACTTTCATGATCATGGACCTTTCTTCTTTTTTCGAGTCTCGAAAAGACTACTCCTGTTAAAACCCAGGTGCTGCATGGGAGTGCAGTCGGATACAGCACCTCCGAACCCCTACTTCCAGCTTCAAGATACTTCCTCGCACTTGCGAGTCAAGCCTGGGCCTGTCGTTTTTCCCGTGATCTCACGGGCTGTTAATCTGGGAAGAGCGATTTTTCCGTTCACTCTTCCCAGCTTACTTGAACGCTTACCGAACCAGCTGCACCAATCCATCAAAGCCGGTCATCGAACCTGGTCATCGAACTTGGCCATCGAACTTGGTCATCGAACTCGGCCAGCCGAACTCCCCAGCCCCAAGCCGCCCGATCTGATTCTCCACACCGCCCTCATCAAACGCTCATCACCCGCTCAGTCCCCCTTCGATCACGGTCCGTATGGCGATCCGGGCCGATCCGCCCGGCCCTTGTTGAAAGATCATTTTACCAGACTATTTTCAAGCCGG
>SLDM01000096.1 GCA_007125255.1 Phycisphaerales bacterium | reverse complement strand
GCCGGTAGAGATCTTCGTTTCCGGACTTGACGTCGCGCAGCTTGACGGTGGCGCCGATGAAGACCATGCCGTCGGGCAGTTCATCGGTATCGGTGATGACGGCCTGGGAGAGTTTCTCCTCAAGCTCGCGGATCTTCGCTTCGTTGTGGCCCTGATCCTCCCGGGCCGCGTGGTACTCGGCGTTCTCTTTCAGGTCGCCCAGTTCCCGGGCGCGGGCGATCCGGTCGGTGATGATTCTCCTTCGGCCGGTCAATTCCTTGAGCAGCGCTTCGAGGCGAGCCTTGTCTTCTGAGGTCATGTAGTTCATCGTGATTCACCCAATGAAATCGCCTCGCCCGGGTCGAGGGCCTGGCTGCGGAACTCGCAGGCAGGGCCGGTCGGCACGAGTGAGGCATCGAACGGTTCAACTCTACCATAGGATTCATCGGCCCGAGCGACAAGCCAGCGTGATGGAAAGGCACGAAGGGATGGGCAGAGCGACGAAGCGATGGAGCGACGGAGGGGCAAAAGGGGGGGGTTCCATGGTGCCCTGCGGAACGCAGCGCGGAGGCGGGGCCGAGGGGGGGCATGTTTTCGGTACGCGGTACGTTTTCGGCGCTTCCACTGGATTCCCGCTTTCGCGGGAAAGACGGAAGCAGGACTCATGTCCCGCGGTCACCCCTCCGTGCCTCCATGCCTTTCTTGATGCGCGGCGGACGTTCAACTTCAGCCGCACGACCATCGCGCGCCCGCATGGCCTTCGCTCCTGCCGCCCTCTCAGACCATGGCACCCCGTTCGGTGCCTCACTCCCCCGCTTCGTCACTTCGTTACTCCGTTACTCCGTTACTTGTCACTCCGTCTCTCTCACTTCCGGCGGGACAACATGATTCCGGCCGTCAGCGCACCGCCCGCGAAGCCGATCAGCAGCGTCACCATGAGCAGCACCGCCCGCGGCATGGTCACCGTGGCAAAGAGCAGGTTGGTGCTCACCGATTCGGTGTTCTGCAGAATCACGATGAGGGTCAGGATGATCACCGCCACGACCAGCCCGATTCGGATCCGCCTGCCGAGCGATTTCTTCGGGGCGACTTTGCTGGCTTCCGGCATGGTCCATGTCTCCTTCGGTCCGTGAAAAGAAAGACTCAGCGCTTCTTCGACCGCCCGACCGTGCGGATTCGCCTGAAGTGTTCCGGCTCGACCGGCTGCACCGAGAGACGCTGGCCGCGCTTGAGCACCAGCATGCCGTCCAGTTCCGGCATGCCCTTCAACGTTTCCAGCGGGACGATGCCGGGGAACTTCTCGAGGAACTTCAGATCAACCTGGACCCAGCGCGGCTCGTCCTTCGTGGACTTCGGGTCGAAGTACCTGCTCTCCCGGCGAAACTGCGTCGGATCGGGCGTGGCCTCGCGGCAGACCTCGGCGATCCCGACCACCCCCGGCGGCACGGCATTGGAGTGGTAGTAAAGAACCAGGTCGCCGACCTTCATCTCATCGCGCATGAAGTTGCGGGCCTGGTAGTTGCGAACACCGGTCCACTGAATCGAGCCGTCGCGTTCAAGATCATCGATACTGTAATCGTCCGGCTCACTCTTCGTGAGCCAGTACTGTTTCCTGCGTGCCATGGATATACCGTAACAGATCGCCGCGCCTCCGGGGAGACGCGGCGACGGGCGTGTGCGTGATGATTCCGGTCAGTGCCAGGTGGTCGAGCACCCTGCCATCAGGGCGTCGACCGGTGCGCTTCATGGCGCTCGATTTTGCGCTGGACGGCGCGCTGCAACTTGCCCGCGGTCTGGGTGATCGCGTCGTAGAGGCTGGTCGCGTCATCTTCGACGGCAATCGGATCGTGACCGGCCAGTCGAACTTCCATCATGCAGCGCTTGTCCATGCCGCTCTTCGGCCCGTTCATGTCGCGCAGGTGAACTTCAACACGGGTCACCTGTTCCGTGTGGTGTCTCAGGGCGTGCGTCACCTGCTCTTCCACGAACGTTTCGATCGCATCGCTGTGATCGACATCGCCGGGATTGACCTGTATCTGCATGGATCCTCCTTTGCTGCCGCCCCTGTTGGCGGCGGGGACTCGTTAGAGGGTACGGAACCGGGTCATGTTCCGTTCTGGGAAAATGACCGGTTTTCCGGGGAAATGGCCCTGGGGCCGAGAAGGCATCCGCCGGTTCGGCGGGATCGCCGGCGCGGTATCATCGGGCCCCGGTACGATTTCGATCATTCCCGTCCGGCAGCCGTTGATTGACGAAAGGACCCCACGCACATGCTCGGCAAAGTCTTCAAGGCCTACGACATCCGCGCGATCTATCCCAAGCCGCTCAGCGAAAAACTCGCCTGGCAGATCGGCTACGGCAGCGCGCGGTACCTGACCGAACAGGCCTCCGAGGCCGGGTTTGATGATCCGATGATGCGGCACGTCGTCGTCGGCCACGACATGCGGAAGAGCTCTCCCGAGCTGGTGGCCGCGCTCAAGCAGGGGATCCGCGACTTCGGCGCCCACGTCATCGACGTGGGGCTGGTCGATACGCCGTTCATCTCCTTTGCGATCAACTACCTGGCCTGCTGCGGCGGGATCCAGACGACGGCCTCGCACAATCCCTCCAACTACAACGGCTTCAAGCTGTCGAAGATCAACGCCCGGCCCGTCGGCATGGCGACGGGGCTGGACGACATCCGGCGCTACGCCGCGATGTCGGACCGGGACAAGGTGGTGCCCGCCGGCGGGCGGGAAGAGGCGCGCGATCTCTGGGAGGCGTACCGCGAACACGTCTTCCGCTCCCTCGAACCGGACCTGACCACCGGCAGGAAGAAACTGAAGGTCGTCGTCGATGCCTCCAACGGCATGGCCGGCACGATGATGCCGAAGCTCTTCGATGAGGTCAAGGGTCTCCGGATCACGAAGATCAACTACGACAACTCGACCGGTGAGTTCGTACACGAACCCAATCCGCTCGTCGAAGCGAACCTGGCCCAGCTGCGCGAGGAAGTGACCCGGCAGAAGGCCGACCTGGGAATCTGTTTCGATGGTGATGCGGACCGCTGCATGGTGGTGGATGAGAAGGCCCAACCCATCCCGTGCGACCATCTCACCGCGTGGCTGGCCGGTGAGTACTTGCGCAACGACCCGGGCAGCGCGGTCGCCTACGATCTGCGCTCGACGAAGGCACTTCCGGAACTGATCAGGAAGGCCGGCGGCGTTCCGATCAAGTCACGCGTCGGGCACGTCTTCATGAAGCAGATCATGGCCGAGAACAATGCGGTTTTCGGCGGAGAGCTGTCCGGGCACTTCTACTTCCGGGACAATTTCTACGCCGATTCCGGCGCGATCGCTTTCGCATCGGTCGTCAGCGCGCTGGTCCGTGCGGGGAAGAAAATGAGTTCTCTCATCAGGCCGGCACAGAAGTACGCCCAGTCCGGCGAGATCAATTTCGAGGTCGAAGACAAGGACGAAGCCCTCGCCACGCTGAAGAAGGTCTATCGCAAGGCCAGGGTCGAGTCGCTCGACGGCATCACCCTGGATCTGGGAGAATGGTGGTGCAATATCCGCGCCAGCAACACCGAGCCCCTGCTGCGGCTCAACCTCGAAGGACCGGACCAGGAGTTCGTGCGCGAGAAAGTCGATGAAGTCAGTTCGTACCTGGGAGAAGCGGTCGCTCACTGACGGCTCGTGGCGTCCCTTCCTCCTCAGCGAAAGGATTCGCATGAATGTCGAAACGTTTCTGCGGCATCATCAGGTTCGTG
>SLDM01000415.1 GCA_007125255.1 Phycisphaerales bacterium | reverse complement strand
TGTCGTTCGCGGCACCGGCGCAGAGACCATCCCACGCCGTTTCGCAGCAGAACGCATCGGCGCCACAGACCGCAGCTTCGCAGGCCGCATCGTCGCAGCCCAGTCCGCCGTGATCCGTGCAGCAGTTGCTGGTCGGACCGTTGCCATTGCCGTTGCCGTTGCAGTCACACTCGGGCGTGTTCAACGCGCCGCAGTTACCGGGGCCAAGCGTGCAGTCCGGATCGAAACCTTCACCGCCGCAGAAACCGTCCCATTCGACGTCGCAGCAGAAGGGGTCACCGGCGCAGACCGCTTCGCAGCAGGCCACGTCTTCGCAACCGACGCTGCCGGTCGCACCAGAGCAGTCGCCACTACCGGCGGCGCCGCATTGAGCTGCGGCATTCGCCGCAATGAACGTCACCGCGACGGCTGCCACGACGACGTTGATGGAGCGGCCGATCCAGCTCGGCCGACCCATACAGGTACAGATGTCTTTCCAGTTCAACATGTAAAAATCCTCCACAGTCAATTCTGTTCTTGACCTGACGTGCTACAGCACGTCGTGATTGTGAGAGCTCCGGACTTCAGAAGAAGGCCGGAAAAAGAGTGCGTCCGTAGTAGACGCTCACCGCCGACCGCTTACGCGCGACGACGACGACCAGCACCGGCGAGACCGGCCAGACCGAGCAGGGCGAGCGCACCCGGCGCGGGGATGGCGTGCAGCGTGATGTTCACACCCTTCCAGGTGGCCGCACCGAACTGCTGCGTCAGCGTGAAGGACCACTCACCCGCCATGGTGACCGGCGGCGAGAAGACGGTATCGAAGTTGCCGTCGCCGTCCCATCCATCACCACCGATGCCGTGGAAGTAGGCACCGTCGTCGGAGGACTGACCACCCTGGAAGTCCCAGTCGTTGTCGGCCGAGTCGGTTCCGAAGCCGCCGATCGAGTAGGTCTGGCCATCCGGGGCCACGACATCGAGACGGGTGTCCGAGGCCCAGGTGCCGCCGGTTTCATCGACGAACACACCCGCGAAGGTGAAGCCGGCAAAGCCGACGTTCGAGCTGATGTTCGCGGTCACGGTCACCGACTCGCCACTGGCGAGCGTGATCGCCTCACCACCGTTGACAACAATCAGTTCGTCGAACTGACCGTTCTCGAACAGGTTGTTCGCCATGGCGGCTGACGCCATACAACATGCCGCACTCGCGGCAATCACGTACGTTTTTGTCTTCATACCCAGTTTCCTTTCTTGCTTCTCGTAAATGACCAAACAACTCCTCCTGCGCAAATGAAACTCAGCGCACAACTCTTTTTTCGCAGTGCCGAGGTCACACTTCGTAACCACAACACGGGAGTCGCCCATGCACACAACATGGGAAATCCTGGCCGGCGCCGGTAAACGCCGGTCAAGTCAGTATCAATCCGGCCTCAACCGCCGACGCTGCAGGCACCGGCTCATGCTTCGCCCTGCTTTCGTTTCGCCGGGAATCGCGCAGATGGCTCTCTCCTGAAGCGCCTCATGACGTACCTCATGAAGTGCCTCACGGCGTGCGGCGCGATCCGGCTCGAAAGCCAACCACACTGCGCAAGCACAGTCTGTCGCATCCTTTCTCACAGCATCTCCTCCAACTACCATCTCCACGCATCTCCACGCATCCATCTCCACGCTCAACGACCTGCCTCTCACCCCGTCAAGCGAGCCTGATCGATCGTGTTTCGCTCGCAGAGCAACATGTCCCGGACTCGAAACATGCTAGTCGATTCTGACCGATCCTGCCTGCGAACGCATTCCGAGCATCTCAGCACGTTGCCTTCAATGTAACTCAAAATGCCGCCGGAATAAATGGTTTCTCGGAAAAATCGCAATTCATCTCGGCCGGCGTCACACTGGGCAATTATCTACCATCGCCGATCGGTGAGCCGCGCGGGCCCGCGACTGCTCCGAACCATCGAGTACCGCAGGGTCTATCGTTGCCGCTCCCTCACAGCAGGCAGTTTTTGCGCAGCTTCACCCGACCCGCGCATTCGGCCTGAGAATTGTCTCGCCCGACGGAAAATATCAGGCATAGTTGGGGCTGGCGCCGTGCTGGAGGTCACAGGCGTGACCGGGGGCGGGCGCCCGCTGAAAAAAGACAAGAGGAGAGAAGACGTGCCCGAACAGAATCTGATCACCAGCCGTTTCCACCGCAGGTCCCGCACGGCAGTCATGGCCGGCCGAAGCCTCCTGGCCGCCACGGCCATTGCGGCCACGGCCGCGGCAAGCGCGGAGGAGTGCTCGATCTCGTGGTGGAACGCGATCGGCAATCCGGGTTCCGGCTCGATGGTTCAATCCCTGCAGGTCGATCACGAGCTCGGCGACGGCCCCGGCCTCTTCGCCGGCGGTACCTTCTCGATGATCGGCGGCATCGACGCTTCACGCATCGCGCGCTGGAACGGTTCGCAGTGGCAATCGCTTCCCGGCTCGATTGATGGCAACGTGCAGGCACTGGCCATGCACGATGATGGCAGTGGGCCGGCACTCTACGTTGGCGGTACGTTCAACACTGTCGATGGAAGTATCAACCGGCGGATCGTTCGCTGGGACGGCTCGTCATGGTCGCCGCTCTCCGGTGGCGTGACCGGCGGAAATGTGACGGCGATCGAAGTCAGCGACTTCAGCGGCGAACCCCAGCTCTTCATCGGCGGCAACTTCAACTCCCCCGCGAACCGGATTGCGCGCTGGACCGGCAGCACCTGGGCCTCCCTGGGCAACTCGGATTTCCGGGGAACCAGTCCGATCATCAATGCCATGATCACCTTCGATGACGGCACCGGTCCGGCCCTCTACGTCGCCGGACGATTCATCGGCGTCGGCGATTCCGGCGCGCGCAGCATCGCCCGCTGGGACGGCGAGTCATGGACTTCGCTGGGGCTGGGTATCTCGGGTGGAGAGGTGTTTTCCCTGGCGGTCTACGACGATGGCAATGGCCCCGCCCTCTACGCCGGCGGCGATTTCACGTCTGCCGGAGGGCAGCCCGTCAATCGCCTGGCGCGATGGGACGGCACCGACGGCTGGTCACCCGTCGAGGGCGGCAGCGTGACCGGGGGTCTCCTCGGTGTCCTTGCGATGGTCGCGGTCGATGAGGGCTCGCTCGCCGGCCCGACCGGTTCGTCTCTGTATATCGCGGGCGGCTTCTCGGCGGTCGGCGGCGTGGAGGCGAACAGCCTGGCCCGCTTTGACGGCCAGCAGTGGTCCTCCGTCGGCTCGGGCCTCACGACCGGCCCCCTTCCGGCCGGGACGAGTCTCACGCACGCCGACCTGGGCGATGGCCCCGGCCTCTTCATCGGCGGACTGTTTCAGAACGCCGGGGGGCTCACGGCGCAGAACATCGCCGAGTACCGGCCGGACACGCCGCTGCTCATCGCCCAACAGCCGGAGAGTGTCCTCGCCGAAGCCGGCGATGCGGTCTCGTTTTCCGTGGAAGCGGGCGGCCAGGGAGACCTCACCTACCAGTGGCGACGCGACGGTGAGCCGCTGGAGGACGGTGGCGGCGTGAGCGGAACCACGACGACGACGCTCCTGATCGATCGGGTTCAGACCGCCGATGCCGGAAGCTATGACGTCCTGGTGGCCGATGCATGTGGACTGATCGCCAGCCAGCCCGCGCTGCTGGAGTTTGAATCAGAGCCGACCCCGACCGGCGACCTGAACGGCGACGGCGTGGTCAACGTCTTCGATCTGCTGATCCTTCTGGATCAATGGGGCCCCTGCCCGGAT
>SLDM01000132.1 GCA_007125255.1 Phycisphaerales bacterium | reverse complement strand
TACCGTCTCGAGACGCCGGAAGCGAAGGAGTTCCGCGGCGAGCAGCCCCGTTCGATCGACCTCTCTCCGGCGGTGATCTGGCTGACCGAGGATCTGCCCCTGGCCCGATCGGTCTCCCTGAACTGGTCGATCGCGGACGGTCCGCACGGATCGTACTACGTGATTGCGACGCATCCGAAGGAGCTGCGCGGGACGGTGGAAGCGCTCGAACGCGGGGATCTCGAGCCGTGCGGGGCCGCGGAGAAATTTCAAAGCGCCGGGTTTGCCCGCGGCAGCCGGCTCGGCCACCATCTCCGCAGCTGGGCGGAGCAGGCGGAGCTGATCGCGGCGCCGGGGCAGGCCGAACAGGTCGCCGAGGCCGCCACGATACTGGCCGACCTTGCCGCCGGCCTCGATCACATCCAGTGGCGGATGACGCGTCCGGGGCGCCGGGAGATGCTGCTCGAGGTGAAGGTGACGCTCTCGCCCCCCATCACAGAGGGCAAGGCGGAGGGCGTGAGGAACAAACAGCCCGACACGGCACGGTGAACGACCGAGGTCAGCGAAGCGCGTCATCCACGGGAGTAAGCCGAGGGTGTCAGCCAGGAGATGGGGCCGCGATGGTCAACCGCCCGGGCGAAGCGCCGGGATTCACCGGTATCCAGCGGCATTCAGCGGGGGGGAGGGGGGATTCAGAAGTCCCGCCGCAGGAAGATCCACGCGCCGATGCCGAGGATGAACGCCTGGAAGAGCAGGGACGAGCCGATCACCGACCAGAGTGAGCGTGAATCGTAGTGCTCGGTGAGCCGGCGCATCGGTTCGGTCTCACGCTCGTAGTTCGGCACGATCTCGCCGTCCCGGTCGCGGCGGAAGTTGCCGGTCATGATCTCCTGCATGCCCAGGTCGCCCTCACGGACGAGCCACCGTTCGAGCAGTCCGATCGTCTGACCGGTTTTCGGAAGGGGGGCCAGCAGCAACTCGATGCGTCGATGCCAGGGGGCGAGCGCTTCGTACGTTCGGCGCTGATCCGCGGCCGCTTCCTCCTCTATCTCAAGATCAACGTTGAGACGGGCCAGCCGCGTGGCCTGATTTTCAGCGGCGCCCTCATCGGCCCGGATCGCTTCGATGGCGGCGCGGGTCCGGCCGGCGGCTTCTTCCTGTCGTTCCATCGCAACCTGGCTTTCCAGCTTGAAGGTGAGCAGCATGCTCTCGGCGGTCTGAATACTGAAGAGCATGAACCAGAAGAGGATGGCCACCAGTAGCGCGGTAATCGAGGAGCGGGAGACGACGCCCGCGACCGCGCTGATACAGAAGAGATAGCTGAAGAAGACCACCACGATCGGAATGGCGAGGAAGATCATCCAGTCCCACTCCCCGAGACGCCAGCCGATGGCGAGAAACACGCCGGCGCAGACGATCGTGACCTGAAGCAGCGCGAAGAGCAGTCCGGCAGCGTACTTGGCGAAGAAAACCGTGAATCGGCTGACCGGCTTGGAGAGCATCATGTCAATCGAGCCGCGGGCGACCAGGTCGGGAAAGATGCTGGCGGTCGAGATCAGCGCGAGAATGGTCGCCGCCCACGCGAGCCAGATGGCGACGATGAACGAGACGAAGAGACCGCGGTAGAGCACGCCCGACAGCGGTGACTCGAGGTTGAAGTACTCACTCTCAATCGAGTAGAGCCCGAAGAGAAACGACATGCCGGTTTCGGTGAACCCGATACAGGCGTACCCGATGACCAGGGAAAGAGAGAGCAGCAGCGTGATCCAGAAGATCTTGCGCGAACTCAACTCTCGGTAGGCATCCAGCAGAATGGCGGTCACGGCTCTCATGCCTTCGGTCCCTTCACTTGCGTTTGATCAGACTGGCCGGCCGACGTGGGGGGGACGGCGCGGCGGCCCGGGGTTTTCGACGCGCCGGGTTTGAGCGCCTGGCCGGTGACGGGATCGACCACCGCCCGCATGAAGAGATCCTCCAGGGTCTCCCGCACCGGCTGCAGCGCGATGATCGTGACCTCCTCCCGGCGCAACCGGTCCAGGATCGGCTGGACCGCCTGCGGCTCTGCGCCTTTCAGCGTCAGCTTCGTTCGATCATCGGGAAGGCGTTCGGTTCGTATCGAGGCCTCGTTCTCCACCCACTGCGGTGATCGGCCGGCCACGACGATCTCGTACCGGCGGCTCTCGGCCGTCAGTTCATCGATCGTGCCCTGCATGACCACGTTCCCCTGAACGAGAATGGCCACGCGGTCACAGACCATCTCCAGCTCACTGAGCAGATGGCTGTTGAGGAAGACCGTCTTGCCCTCTTCGCGAAGGCGCACCAGGACATCGCGGATCTCGCGCCGGCCGACGGGGTCGACACCGTCGGTGGGTTCATCGAGAACCACCAGTTCCGGATCGTTGACCAGCGCCTGGGCGAGCCCGACCCGCTGCTGCATGCCCTTGGAGTAGGTCGAGATTCTTTTCTCCGCCCAGTCGGTCATGCTGAGCAGATCCAGCAGCTCATCGGACCGTTTCCTGCGGGTGCGCCGATCGACGTCGGCCAGCGCGCCGAAGTACTCAATGACCTGCCGGCCGGTCAGGTAGGGCGGCATGCGGTGGTGTTCTGGAAGGTAACCGACGCGTTTGAGCGTCGGCTTGTGGCCGATCGGCTCACCGAGCATGGTGCCGGTGACATGGGTGGGTCTGACCACGGTCATCATGATCTTGACGAGTGTCGATTTACCCGCGCCGTTCGGCCCGAGCAGGCCGAAGATCTCGCCCGGATCGACCTGCATGTGAATGCCGCGCAGCGCCTCGACCTTGCCGCGGTAGGTCTTCCGGACCTCATGGAGATCGATGACCCTGGTTGTCGTCGTTTCGGCCTTGACCATGTGCGGTGCCGCTCCCCTCGCTGACGGTGTCTCGTTTTCGTGCGCAACCCGCCCGCACCGTCGCCGATGCAGGGCCGCGCAGTTTATAGGGATTTTACGTTCGGTGTTTTCAGGCGAGGCACCAAGGCACCAAGGCACCAAGGCACCAAGGCACCGAGGCATCGAGGGGTGGAGTGACGGAGTGACGAAGTGACGGAGGGAAGGCACGGAGGCACGCAGGCACGGGGGCACGAAGGGGAAGTGACGAAGTGACTGAGTGACGAAGGGGGTGGCCAAGTCGTCGAGCGTCCTGATTCCGTCAGTCCCGCGGAAGCGCGAAGCCAGGGGGCGCCCCGTGGACGTCCCGCGCGCAGAACGCATCATCTGTACTTCGCTGGGTCCCCGCTTTCGCGGGGACGACGCCTGCGCCGAGACTTCGCCCCGTCACCCCTCCGTGCCTCCGTGCCAGCGTGCCTTCCCCCATCCTCGTCCTCCGCTACGATACCCGGCCTCCCGCCACCCTTGAATCGCTGTTGGACCGACATGCTTGATCGACTGCTGACGAATATTGCTCATCTCTGCTGCCGTGCGCCGGGCACGATTCTGTTCGTCGGCGCGATCCTTGCCGCCATCGCGGCGGGCTATGCCGCGCTCAAGCTGGAGATGAACGCCGACACCGACGATCTGATCGCTTCGGATCGGCCGTTCATGGACAACTACCGCGCGTTTCTCGATGAGTTCGGCGATCTCGAGTTTCTCTATGTCGTCGTCGAGGCCGGCGATGATCCCGCCCGGGCCGAGCAGGCGGTGGAGATGCTCGGCCGGCAGATCAGCGCGATCGAAGACCTCAAGGCCGTCTTCTACGTCATCGAGCCGGCGGAACAACTGCGAATCGCCACCCGCGCGATGGACGATGACGAACTTCGCG
>SLDM01000414.1 GCA_007125255.1 Phycisphaerales bacterium | reverse complement strand
TCGCCCGCGGCTACACCCGCAGTGTGAGGGAGAAGTGGAAACAGTTCCGCGATGAAGAATCCCTGAGCGAGTACGAGAAGGAAGATCTCAAAGAAGAGTTCTGATTCTCCCGGCCGCGAATACAAACACTCCTGAACTGTGACTTCCCCCATGCCCATTGCAGAACATCTCAAGCCGTCGCTGATCGAACTGCTGCTCGCCGCGGCGGATGACAAACTCATGCTCGGCCACCGCAACAGCGACTGGACGGGGCTCGGCCCGATTCTCGAAGAGGACATCGCCTTCTCCTCCCTCGCTCAGGACGAGATCGCCCACGCTCAGGCGCTGTACGAGTTTCTCAGCCCGATCGCGGGGAAGGATGAAAACGAACTCGCCTTCGGCCGCACCGCGGAGGAGTACCGCTGCGCGACGATCGTCGAGCCGCACGATGAGTTTGACTGGGCCGCGGCGATCACCCGGCAGTTCTTCTGCGACCACTTCGACCAGCTCCGTTTCCGGCGCCTGGCTCAGTCGAACCACAAGCCGCTCGCCGATCTCGCCCGGCGCATCGGCGCGGAGGAGCAGGTCCACATCGACCACGCCGATTCATGGATGCGGCGGCTCGGACGGGGCACCACCGAAGCGAAGCAGCGCGTTCAGAAGGCACTCGACCAGCTCGCCCCGCTGGCGGTCACGCTCTTTGAGCCGGTCGACGGCGAACCCGCCCTGGTCAAGGACGGACTCTACCCCGAGCTGGACAGGCAGCCGATGTTTGAACTCTGGCGGCGCGAGGTGGATGCGGTGCTCAAGGACGCCGGTCTCTCCGCCACGTTCACCGACGTCGACCCGAACCGGAAGGGCGGGCGCCGGGGCGTCCACACCAGGGCCTTCGGCGAACTGCTGGACGAAATGTGTGAGGTGTATCGGATTGAGCCCGGGGCGAAGTGGTAGAGGGTAGCGACGAAGCGACGGAGCGACGAAGGGGCAAAGGGAAAAATCAGGTTCTCTTGGCGCAGAACGGCTGAACCCCGGTCGGCGGCATAACATTGCGCTGCCCCTCCCAACATCTTCACCCCTTCGTCGCTTCGCCCCTCCGTCGCTCCGTCGCTCCGTCGCTTCCCCCATGCCCCCATGCCCTCCCGCAACTCCATCCTGGCTGACCTTCACACGATCGACGATCCGGAGATGCCGATCAGCATCGTGGATCTCGGCCTGATCGAACGGGTGGAGATTCTGCCCCATCCACCCAACGGCACGGCGGACCATGCCGACGTGGAGATCGATATTCTGCCCACCTTCGTCGGCTGCCCGGCTCTGGACATGATCCGTGACCTGGTGCGCAAAAAGCTGGCCGCGCGGGAGGACATCGACAAGGTCAAGGTCAATTTTCTCTTTGATCCACCCTGGTCGGTCGACCGCATCTCCGAAGCCGGCCGCGATCGCTTGAAGGAACACGGCGTCACGGTGCCCGAGCAGGGCTCCCGACTGCCCGTCCACGATGTACCGAAGCTCACCACGCAGGTGCGCACCAGCGCGGTGCCCTGCCCCTTCTGCGAGTCACGTTCGACGTACCTCGACAGCCCCTTCGGCCCGACGCGCTGCCGCATGATCTACTATTGCGACGCATGCCGAAACAGCTTCGAACACATGAAGCGCCTCTGACGCGTCCAGGCCGCGGAATGCATCCCTTCACGCCGGCGTGAACCAGGCACAAGCGGGAATAAGCCGTGGTATGGTGCGGGTTGTGTCCACGCGCCGCGGGGCGCCGATCACCGGATGCCGCGGCGGATGGAGTTCAGCCACCCCTGCCTTGTCTCTTCGCACCCTCGAGGAGGCGCCAATCAATCTGGAGTCATCATCCATGAGTGCTTCGCCGAACATTCTCGCCTTTGCCGGCAGTCTTCGTTCCGATTCCTTCAACAAGAAGCTCGTTCGCTTCGCCGCGAGCGCAGCGGAGAAGAAAGGCGCGAAGGTCACCGTGATCGACCTGCGCGATCTCGAGCTTCCGATCTACGACCAGGATCTGGAAGAGAGCAGCGGCCTGCCGGAGGGCGCGAAGAAGCTGAAGAAGCTCATGAAGGATCACGACGCGCTGATGATCGCCTCGCCGGAGTACAACAGCTCCCTGAGCGCGGCCCTGAAGAACGCCATCGACTGGGCATCCCGGCCCGAAGGCGACTCCACCCCGCTCGAAGCGTTCAACGGCAAGGTCGCGGCGATCATGGCCGCCTCTCCCGGCGCGCTGGGCGGCTTGCGCGGCTTGTTTCACCTGCGCTCGATCCTCAGCAACATCAACGTGATCGTCCTGCCGCAGATGCACGCGATCGCCAAGGCCGGCGACGCCTTTGATGACAGTGGCAACATCACCGATGACAACCACGCGAAGAAAATCACCGGTATCGCCGAGACCCTGACGAAAATCGCCGGCAAGCTCAAGGCGTGAGCGTGGGTGCACGTCTTCGATCGGACCATGAAAAAAGACGCGGCCCCAGTGAGGCCGAGTCTTTCGCATGCAATAAGTTCAGTAGGGTGGGTAGAGCGGAGCGAAACCCACCACTCCTGCGCGACTGACACGTGAACGGTGGGTTGAGGGAACTTCGTTCGCACTATCGTTCTACCCGCCCTACTCCATGGACCATGAAAAAAGACACGGCCCGAATTGAGGCCGCGTCTTTCGCAATCATTGGATTCAGTGATCGAGAGGGATTCATCCCGCCCGCCGCGCTGCCGGACTCAGCTTCCGAGCGTGTAGCGGATGAACGCCTTGATCGTCACGCCCTCGGGCAGCAGTTCCTTGATCATCTTCGACTCATCGAGGATGTACTTCTGGTGGAGGAGCGTGTTCTCTTCGAGGTACTTGCGGACCTTGCCCTCACTCATCTTCTGGGCGATCTCCTCGGGCTTGCCGGTCTTCTTGGCTTCCTCGATCGCGTTCTGCCGGATCTCTTCGAGCTTGGCGGCATCGACATCCGCTTCGCTGATCCCGATCGGGTCGTGGAAGACGATGTGCTGGCAGAGACCCTTGAGCATTTCCTCATCGGGTGCGTCGCCGGCGCCGCCGTCAATCTGAACGAGGGCCGCGCGTTTGCCGTCATGGTGGAGATACTGGCCGAACGTCCCGCCCTCGAGCTTCTGACCGCGGGCGAAGTTGACGTTCTCGCCGGTGGTGATGCGCAGATCGTCGATCCGCTTGGTCATCGCTTCGCTCGGCTGAAGGTCGCCGGCGGGCAGCGTGATGGCTTCGTTGACGACGTCCTCGACCATCTGGACGAAACCGTCGTTCTTCGCGGTGAAGTCGGTCTCGGTCTGGACCTCGACGATGGCGGCCTGGCTGCCGTCGATCCGAATCCCGATACGGCCTTCGCCGGTGGTCCGCTCGGTGCGGGTGTCCATCTTGCCCTTGCGCTGGGCGCGGAGCCACTGTTCGGCCGCAGCCATATCACCGTTGTTTTCCGCCAGGGCCTTCTTGCAGTCCATCATGCCCAGGCCGGTCTTCTGGCGAAGCTGCATGACGTCTTTCGCGCTGAAACTCACCTGTGTCTCCATGGTTCTCGTGTCCTTCGCAGTCCGTACTGCGACTCGGGGTTCGCTGTCGTTTCTTTCCAATCACGGTCCGGCTCACACCGACCCGGTCCGTGGTGCTTGAATCTGAGTTTTCGCCGGCCGGGCCTACTCGCTGCTGCGTTCGGTGCTGCCGGTGCTGGCGGCAACCGCCGGTGAGCCGGGGGCCTGGTCATCATCGCTCTTTGCCTTGGTACTCTCGGCCGAGGCGGTCGAGTCT
>SLDM01000314.1 GCA_007125255.1 Phycisphaerales bacterium | reverse complement strand
TGCCGCGCGAGATGCCGCGCGACACGGTGGCGGGACCAGCCGTGTTCGCGCCGCACCTTCTCCGCGGCGTCGGTCGCGCGGTCGGCCTCTTCGGGCTGAATCTGCGAAAACTGGGCGGCCCGTGCGATCCGTCCGGCATGCTGCGCGCGAAAGACTTCCAGGGCATCTTCGAAACAGCCGAGGCGCGGTCCGGTGGCCGGGTCATCATCTGTTCGCACGTAGTGAAAAATCAATCCCTGTTTGCGGTACCGCTGTACGGTGCGCGGCGCAATGCTGAGCGCGGCGCCGACCTCCTCGACCGTCAGTGCCCGGCAGCCGCGCTGCTGTTCGTCAAGCGGAGCGAACTCGCTCAGTCGGGCGATCAGAGTCGCCAGATCCGGCAGCAGGGCCGCACCGTCGTACATCTGGCCGTCGTCCTGTTCCGGGCGGTAGCCGGTGATCCGGTAGATCACGAATTCATGGGGGTAGGACTGGGAGGGATCGAGATCGTGAACCAGCGCCTCGGCCGCGTTGATCAGCCGGTGGCGGGCGGTGACGGGCGCGTAGCGCAGTTGCCGCAGCAGGTCGTCGAGCGTCTGGAGTTGGAACTGCGATCGCCGGGGCATGTGGAGAGCGTACCGTGTCGCGCCGGGACGCGGCCAGATCCTCAGCTTCGTGCGGGTTCGATTCGGACCGGACGCCGGGTCGCGCAGAGATCGTGCCGCTCTGCCGCTTCGTAGAACCGCTCGAGGCCGGCGATCGCGCGGTCGTCCAGCTCGTATCGCAGTTTCTGTTTGAGATAATCCGCCGCGAGGTCCGCCGGCCAGTCGCGCGGCACCGCGCGGCGGTTCACCATCCGGTCGATGCGTTCGACGTTGTGGCGCCGCTGTCGATCGAGCAGCGCGGCGGCCAGGGCCAGCAGCTCCCGGTCGATCGTCCTGCGGGCCATCCAGGCGGCGAAGACGAACGGCAGTCCGGTCCATTCGTTCCAGGCCGCGCCGAGATCCAGTTGATGGGGATATCTGACCGCCGGCGGCGAGTCGGTGACGACCTTGTCACCGATCAGGAGCATCGCGTCGGGCCAGTCAAGCGGCTTGTGATCGGCGGTATGCTCCCTCGCGTTGTAATCGTGCACCACCGGATCGACGCCGAACCGTTCGCGAAGGAGGATGCGCATCAGCGCGACGGAGGTGTGGCTGTCGGTATCGCAGTAGACGTCGGTGATCTCCGTCAGCGGCCTGGTTGCATAGAGGCGGACGGTCAACGTCGGCCCGTCGCAGCCGAGCATCCCCACCGGCAGGATGATGAGTTCTTCGGCGCTGCGCTGGTAGTCAATCGAGGAGCAGAGCGCGATATCCACGTCGCCGGCGAGCAGTTGACCAATCAGGAGACTCGGCACGGAGTGCCGGAGGGCAAGGCCGTCCAGGTCTTCCAGACCGTCGATCAGCGGCAGCGTGTTGACGAAGCTGACGACACCGAGACGGATCGATGCGGTGGCGGCGGGGGAAGGATCGTTACGCATGCAGCCATGATAGGTGATCACGCGACCCGGATCGCGGTCGAGGGCGCCGTCCAGATGCGCCGCGCCGCGGGCCGTGGGCGGTCCTTCTGCGGCCGATGGCCCCGCCGGTGCCGGCGGGGCGTGGGGTTCGGGAAGTGGCGTATTCCAGGTGGGTCGGCCGAAGCGGACCCTCGTTGCGTTGTACTCACTTCCCGAACCCCTCACCCCGCGGGCGTGCGCGGCGGCGGGCGTTAGGACTCCGGTTTCTTCGGTCCGATGGGCCCGTGGGCGGCGCACTTTTCGGCGCCGAATTGCGTTCGGCCACCGTGGCGCGGGTTATCGGGCTTCCCTCTCCTTCTCCGAAGCGCCAACCGATCGGGCGGGAGCTCGGCGGGGATCGGTCCCGCGCCTCGCGGTCCGGGAGACGGCAACGCTTCCATCAGCGCTGCCCGTCAGAGGTCGGCGTAATCCCCCTCATCCTGCTGGTGGGCGCGGTACTGGCGGTGAGCGAAGACCACCGCCGTGGCCATGAGCCCGAGCGCGCCGGCGACGATTCCGAGCAGACCCCAGGGGACGCGCCCCTGGCGCATGCCCTGGACGAACGCATCGGTGCCGACCACGAGCACCACCGTGCCGGGCAGCATGCACAGCCAGGACCAGAAGACGAAGGTGGCCAGGCGCACCTGGGTGAGGCCGAAGGCGTAGTTGACGAGGTTGCCCGGCAGAATCGGCACGAGCCGGGAGATCGCAACGATCACCGCGCCGTGCCGCCGGGTGAGATGATCGAGTTTCCGGTAGCGGCGCTTCTGCTTCATCCGCTGGACGAACGGGCCGGAGGCGACGTACCGGGCGATCAGAAAACACGCCGCGGCCCCGAGCGTCGAGCCGATGCTGGCGATGACCAGCCCCAGCAGCGATCCGAACAATCCCCCCGCGGCGATCTTGAGCGCGGCCTGCGGCACGATCGCGACCGCGGCGACGATGTAGATCAGCAGAAACAACCCGATCCCGTAAACGCCCTGGTCCTGCAGCCACTCGCGCATCTCCTCGACTTCCCCGACGAGACGGGCCGGCTGCACGATCACGATAATCAGCGCGACGATACAGATGACCGCCAGCGGCCGCCAGAGACTGCGCACAATGACGAGCGGGCGCGGCGCAACGTCCGCCGCTCCGTGTGGCGCAAGCGGCGGCTTCGACGGCCCGTCCTCGACATATCCCGACTCAGGTCGTGACATTACCGTAACAGGGTAGGCTGGTCAGCGCGGCCCGTCGAAAAAGACACGGAGGCGAAGTAACGAAGTAACGAAGTAACGGAGTGACGAAGGGGTGAGGCACGAAGGTTTGACGTGGCCGCGGAGGCGTCCTTCCACCAGCGCACGGCCGACTCGCTGCGCTCGCAGGCCGTGGTGCACCCGGCTCGCAAAACATTTTCGGCGCTCAGGACGCTTCTGCGCGCCCCCAGATTCCTCACTTCGTCGCTTCGCCCCTTCTTCGCTCCGTCGCTCCATCTCTTATACTCCCTCTCCATGCAAGCCATTACCATCAGCCAGCAGGGAAGTCCCGTCGCGCAGAACGTTTCTCTCGTCAGCGACTGGGAAGAGCCATCTCCGGAAGCGGGCGAGGTTCTCGTGCGCACCGAAGCGAGCGCGCTCAATCATCTGGATCTCTGGGTCGGCCGCGGCCTGCCGGGCGTCGATCTCAGCTATCCCCGGATCGGCGGATCGGATGGCTGCGGCATCGTCGAAGCGGTGGGGAAGGGCGTCGATGAGGCCTGGGTCGGACGGCGCGTCGTGCTCAACGCCGCCTGCCCCGTGCCGGAAGCGGCGCACCCCGAGATTGCGCCGGCCCGGCCGGACCTCAAGATGATCGGCGAACACACCAACGGCACGATGGCCGCGAAGTTCACCGCCCCGGCGAGCAATGTGCTCGATGTCGGGCAGACCGATCCGGTTCACGCCGCGGCGTTCGCGCTGACCCATCTGACCGCGTGGCGCATGATGAAGAGCCGCGCCGGCGTTCAACCGGGCCAGTGGGTTCTCATCACCGGTATCGGCGGCGGGGTCGCGCTCGCGGCGCTCAATATCGCCCGGCATCTCGGGTGCCGGACGATCGTGACGAGTCGGCATCAGTCCAAACTCGACCGCGCCGCGGAACTCGGCGCGGACAAGACCGTTCTCGACTCCGGCGAGGACTGGTCACGTGAAGTGCGCGGGATGACCGGCCGGCGCGGTGTGGATCTCTGCGTGGATTCGGTCGGCAAGGCGATCCACACTTCGTGCATCAAGGCG
>SLDM01000299.1 GCA_007125255.1 Phycisphaerales bacterium | reverse complement strand
GTGGTTCTCAAAGGCGATGCGCACGTTGGCCTCTTCGAAGAGCGGCACCCACGTCTCGCGCACGTTGGACTGCACCCGGCCGTCCGGACTGCGATGCGATGGAAAGGCCGGGACGTGGTAGACGGGAATCAGATGCGGCACCCGGCTCCGCGCCTGCAGGACCTCGATGAGCCAGTCGGTCTGTTCTCCTTCGACCGGATTGGAGTGATCGGTATCGAGCATGACGAGGCTCAGGTACTCACCGAAATCGAGCACGTCGTAACCCGGCTGCCCGGGAAAGGCGAAGAGCCGGTAGAAGTACGGCGCAATCCGCCGACGGCCTTCATCGGTCGGTTCATACGCATCGTTCCGGAAGTAGTAGCCGCGCTGGACCTCGTGATTCCCGATCCCGACGATGACCGGAATGACCCGCCCCCGGTCGGTGATGAGGGTGTTCATGTTCGCGTCAAACCACTCGTACCACCAGTCGATGCGATCCTCGCGGCCATCGGCGTAGGCGAGGTCGCCACCCCAGACGATGAACTGCGGGTCGTACGCCATGGCGACCCGGTTGGTGCGCTCCATCCGGGACTGGCGGTGCCGCGTGTCGCCGCCGGTGGCGAAGACCAGCGGCTCGCACAGATCTTCCGGCATCGTCCTGAAGGCGTACTGCCGCGAGAACCCGTCAAGGGCAAATCGATACTCGGTCGCCGGATCGAGGCCGGTGATCTCCACCCGGAAGATCTGGCGCGAGGAGGAGAAGGGAAACGCAATCGTTTCGGCGCGGATGCGGGACCACTCATCGGTGTCGACCGGTTTGTAGCGCAGGACCGGCCGCGGCACCCCGTCGGCGGAACCGGGTTCTCCCTGGGGCACGTGCCAGTCGATGGTCATGGTCGAGGTCGGATCCTGCTGCCAGCTCAGCATCAGGCCCAGCGGCTGCTCCCGCTCGTCCCCTGAACCTGTCCCGGCTACAGCCGCGCTCGCCGGGAGATCGAGAACGATCGCTCCCGAGAGGAGCAGGAGCATCCAGAGCGAGCGGAATCGGTCGATTGAAGACATGCTTTTCTTCCTCCGTGATTGGCCCGGGTGATTGGCCAAGTCGGTTGGCCGTCTCGTCGGGGAGCCGGGATGAACCGGAGACCGCCGGGCCGGTGCCGGCTCGCCGCCGCGGCACGAACGTGTGGCGAACTCGCGCGATTTCGCGCCATGTTCTGATGAAAAGGCCCCGCCCGGCCGTGCGGGATCTGTTGCGGCCTTTGACCGGCTGGTCTACCATTGGAGGCTTCGACTGATCCGCCGTCAAGGAGACGATATGGACCGTGGAAACGAGAGTGATCGCGAACGGCTGAGCGGAGTCCACCGCACCGAACAGACCGAAAGCAAGCTGAACGAGGACTTCGTCGAATGGCTGAAGACCAAGGGTCCGACGTGGCTGCTGCTCGGTCTGATCGCGATGATTCTGTATCTCGGACTGGTGCAGTGGCGTGATCGCCAGGCCGCCTACGAGCGGCAGGCGTGGGCGGCGTTCAACGAATCACAGTTCACCGGTCTGCCCGCATCGTTCGAGGATGTCGCGGATCGGTACGGCGATGTCGGCAAGCTGGGGGTGATCGCGCGGCTGGAGGCGGGTCGGCTCTACCTGAATGCGGTGCGGACCAACCAGCCCTTTGATGCCGGCTTTGAACTCGATGAAGAGGATCTGTTTGATCCGGATCGTGAATCGCTCTCCTCAGAGGATCGCGATCACTACCTGAACCAGGCCGAACGCGCCTTCCGCGCGGTGCTCGACCGGGATGACGGCACCGATGCGATGGTGATTCACGCGGTGACCGCGCGAAACGGACTCGCCTCCGTGGCCGAAGCGCGCGGCGATGTGGATGAAGCGCGACGCCACTACGAACAGGCGGCCCAGCGGGCGGAGGGACGCTTTCCCGCGCTGGCGCGACAGGCGCGCAACCGCGCGGAAACCGTCGCCGAAGCGGAGGCGCCGATCGAGTTTCTCTCCACGGACGAGATCGATGCCCGACTGCGTGACCGCGACCTCGATGAGATCGATCAGCCCCGCCGCCTCTCCATCGAGAACAGCCTCCGCGAGTTTCTGCTCGACTGAACCGGCGATCTTTTCGCCCGCTGCGTCAATGCCCGAATCCCCGACGCCATCCCGTCCGGCTGAGCCCGATGCGCGGGAGCTGCTCACCGGAGGTGGCAGCGTTGACCAGGAGAAGCTGTTCGGGCTCTACGACTCGCAGGAGGATGACGATGAGACGCCGATCTCGGTCCGGTTCGTCCTCAGCCGCGATCTCAACAAAAGGGTCGACAAGTATCTCGTCGATCGCGTGCCGTTTCTCAGCCGGACCTCTCTGCAGCGGCTGATTCGCGAGAAGGCGGTCCTGGTCAATGACCGCGTTCCGAAGGCATCGACGAAACTGCGCAAGGGTGATGAGGTCGTGGTGGTCATCCCTCCGCCGCCGAGTACCGCCATCCCGCCGGAGGATATCCCGCTGGAGATTCTCTATGAGGATGAAGACCTGATCGTGATCAACAAGCGGGCGAACATCATCGTCCACCCGGCGCGGGGCAATCGCTCCGGCACGCTCATCAATGCCCTGGCGTTTCACTTTCAGCATCGCTCCAGCGGAGAGCTCTCCTCGGTCGGCGAAGAGTTCGCCCGGCCGGGCGTCGTCCACCGGCTCGACCGGCACACCACCGGCGTGATGGTGGCGGCCAAGTCCGACACCGCGCACTGGCGCCTCGGCCGGCAGTTCGAGCAGCGGCGCACCGAGAAACGGTACCTCGCCGTGGTGCACGGCCGGCTCGAGCCACGGGCCGATGTGATCGACCTCCCGCTGGGGAAACATCCGACCGCCAAGGAAAAGTACGCCGTCCGTTGGGACGTGACCGGCAAGCCATCGGTCACGCTCTACCGGGTACGGGAGTACTACAAGGGGTACACGCTCGTTGAGGTCGAGCTGAAGACCGGCCGCACGCACCAGATTCGCGTGCATCTGGCCCACCTCGGCTACCCGATCGTCGGGGATGACATGTACGGCGGCAAGCACCTTTCGCGCAGCGCCGTCACCGGCGATACCGGCGGCGACGGCCCACCCGACATCAAGGATCCGCCGCTCATCTCCCGCCAGGCGCTGCACGCGGCACTGCTGGGCTTCACCCATCCGACGACCGATCGGCACGAGACGTTCCAGGCGCCGCTCCACGCGGATATGCGGGAGCTGGTGACCCTGCTGCGGGAACACCGCTTCGAACGCGCCCCGCGCGTGGCGGGAGCGACGATCGATCTCGATCGCATGCTGGCCGAACCGGGGTGACCGCGCGGTCCTCCTGATCCCTCAGCGCAGCTTGAGTGAAACCAGCGCCAGCATCGTGAAGATCACCGCCAGCAGCCAGAACCGGGTGACGACCTGCTGCTCCGACCAGCCGCCGAGGTGGAAGTGATGGTGAATCGGCGAACAGCGGAAGATGCGCCGGCCGCCGGTCCACCGGAAGTAGCCGACCTGCAGGATCACGCTCGCCATCTCGAGAAAGAAGATGATGCCGATGATGAGGAGCAGAATCTCCTGCCTGATCGCGACCGCGGTGTAGGCGAGCAGGCCGCCCAGGGGTAACGAGCCGGTATCGCCCATGAAGACCTGGGCGGGCGCGCAGTTGAACCACAGAAAACCGAGGCACGCTCCGGCCATCGCGCCGGCCACGACCATCAGTTCCCGGCCGCCGCTGATGTGAGGGAACATGAGGGTCTGCGCGGTCTCCGGATCGCCGGCGACGAAACAGAGC
>SLDM01000348.1 GCA_007125255.1 Phycisphaerales bacterium | reverse complement strand
TATCGGTGAGCCGCGCGTGACCGCGGATCGGGCTGCCCTCGAAGCGGTCACGGATCTCAACCTGATGCCGCTGGCCCTGGAAGAGATCGTCGCGGAACGGTTTCCCGATACCGTGATCGACTGGGATGACAATCGCGAAGCCGTCGTCATCATGGACGCCCGGCCCATGGTGCGATTGATTCCCGACGGCGAATCTTCGCCCCGGTTCTTCGAGCTGTCACTCGATGATGCGCCGGGGAACGTGCAGCGGGTCGGTCTCGCCCTGGTGGCGGTCTTTCCCGTCTCGCTCGAGCTGGCGGGCATCATCCTGCTGCTGGCGATGTTCGGCGCGGTGGTGCTGGCACGCCGTCAGATCGAACTCGGTGAGGATGAACTGCGGGAAATGGCAGGGTTGCGCAAGATCGCGGATTACGACAGTTCGGAAGAAGAGGCCGGTGACGGGGGAGGAGACCGCGCATGATGACGGCCGATTCCCTGAACCTGACCCTGGCCACGCTCGAACCGTTCAGTTCGCTTGAGCTGGGGCATTTTGTCCTGACCAGCGCGATCCTCTTCGCGATCGGTATCGTCGGATTCCTGACCCGTAGGAACATGATCGTCATGTTCCTCTGCACCGAACTGATGTTCCAGGCGGCGGCGATCGCGATGATCGCCTTCGGCCGATTTCACATGGATCTCTCCGGCCAGGTCTTCGTGATTTTCATCTTGACCGTTGCGGCGGCGGAGTCGGCGCTCGCGCTGGCTCTGGTGGTGCTGCTCTTCCGCCGGAAGGAAACCTTGAACGCCGAGGCGTGGACGGAGTTGCGGGAGTAGCAGGTCAAATGCCGGCTCGCGGCCGCCGGATCCCCGGAGAGAAACGCGGGCCACCGGCCGTGCAAACGGAAGAATACGTGAGCGTTGATGACGATTGAAACCACCCACATGATGATGCTGGCAAATACGGCGGCCGGACCCGGCTGGGCCGGATTCATCCTGTGGTTCCCGCTCATCTCGCTCGTACTCTGCGGTCTGTGGTCGATCCTGCGGGTCAAGAGCAAGCTGCCGGCGTGGACCACCGTCGGGTGCCTTGCGCTCTCCTTCCTCACGACCGTCGCGCTCTACGTCAGTTATTCCGAGCCGGTGGTCATACACCTCTTCGACTGGTTCAACCTGCACTGGGGTTCCGGTGCGGAGGCGGGATCATTCGTCGCCAACTTCTCGCTTTACGTCGATTCGCTGACGCTGCTCTGGATGCTCTTCGTCACCGGGCTGGGCACGCTGATCGCACTGTATGCGAGTGAGTACATGGAGCCGGATGTCGGCAAGGGGTACACCCGCTTTTTTGCCGGCGTGAGCGTCTTCCTGTTCGCGATGTCGTGCCTGGTGATGGGCGACAACCTCGTTCTGCTCTACCTCGGCTGGGAAGGTGTCGGCTTCGCGTCCTACTGGCTGATCGGCTACTACTACACCAAGCCCAGCGCGGTCGCGGCGGCGAAAAAAGCCTTCATCATGAACCGGATCGGCGACCTGGGGCTGGCGCTGGCGATCTGGTTCATCTGGCTCAATTTCGGCACCGTCGAGTACGCCGACCTGTTCGACGTGATCGCCTCCGGCGCGCACCTCACCGAAGCCGGCGGCTGGTCGATCAGCGCGATCCCGTTCCTGCTGATGCTCGGCGCGTTCGGCAAGTCGGCCCAGATTCCGCTCTACGTCTGGTTGCCCGACGCGATGGAAGGACCCACGCCGGTTTCCGCGCTCATCCACGCCGCGACGATGGTGACGGCGGGCGTGTACCTGCTCTGCCGGATGTTCCCGGTGATGCAGCTCCACGAGCTGGCCCTGCCGACGGTGGCGTGGATCGGCACGTCGACCGCGATCCTTTCCGCGACGATCGCGCTGGCGCAGTACGACATCAAGCGCATCATGGCGTACTCAACCGTCTCGCAGCTCGGGTTCATGTTTGCCGGGGTGGGCGTCATGACCACCGCGGGGGCCGCGTACCACGTCTTCACGCACGCGTTCTTCAAGGCGGTGCTCTTTCTTACCTGCGGCGCGATCATGCACGGCTTCGCCGGGCAGCTCGACTTGCGCAAGCTCTCGGGCATCATGCGCCTCCGCGGCTGGAAGGTCGTCAGCGTGACGATGCTCATCGGCTGCCTCTGCCTGGCGGGCTTCCCCCTGACGAGCGGCTACTTCTCCAAGGATATGATTCTCGCCCAGGCGTTTACGAGCGGTCATTCCGCCATCGGGTGGCTCCTGCTCCTGACCGCCGGCCTGACCGCGTACTACACCTTCCGCGTCTGGTTCCGCGTCTGCATCGGTCCGGTGCACTTCGAGCCGGGTGACGAAGATCACGGCGATGATCCCACAATCGATCATGGCCACGACGATCATGGGCATGGCGACGGCAAGTTCCATCCCCACGCACCGAAGTGGGCGATCAACTTCGTCCTGATCGCGATCACCATCGGCGCGCTACTCGCGGCGCTTCCCTACTTCATGCCTTCCGGCGAGGCCGGCGTAAAGGGCGGCTGGGTGGCGAAGATGACCCTGGACTCCAGCGCCCAAGGCGGCATGTACGGCGTCTACGAGCAGGAAGAAAAGGGCCGACTCTTCGGCGCGGATCCGTACAACGCGATGTATTTCGTCTCCGCGGCCTTCGGCCTCTTCGGCATCCTGATCGCCTGGTGGCTTCATCTGGCGAACCGCCGGGCGGCGGATTCACTCCGCGCGACGCTGCTCGCCAGCCCGCTCACCCGCTGGCTCCCCACCGCGATGGAGAACAAGTGGTATGTCGATGAGATCTACCACGCCTTCGTCCGCGCACCACTATGGGTCATCGGCCACGCCTTGGCGCTGATCGACCGGCTCTTCGTGGACGGGCTGCTGGTCAACGGGGCGGGCTACCTGCCGCGGGCGATGGGACGGATGTTCCAACCGCTCCAGAACGGTGTGCTGCAGTCCTACGCGGTGCTCATGGCCGGTGGTCTGGCGCTGGTGGTGGTGCTCATCGTGCTGGTCATGCCCTGGCTTCAGCCGCTGATTGCCGAGTGGATGGGCGCAACGGGAGGTGCGGGCTGATGATGCTGATGACGTCACTGCTCATCCTGATACCCCTCGCAGCCGCACTGGCGATCATCTTCGCCCGCGCCGAGCAGGCCCGGTGGATCGCGCTCGGCGGCTCGCTCGTCACGTTCGTGTGGAGTCTGATCCTCGCGATCCGCTTCGATCAATGGGGCGGCGACGGCTTCGCGCTGGAAGGCGCGGTGGCGTGGCTGCCCAAGTTCGGCATCAGTGTCGCCTGGGGCGCCGACGCCGTGGCGATGATGCTCGTCCTGCTCTCCACGTTCCTCATGCCGCTCTGCGTGTGGGGGTCGTTCACCGCGATCACCTCGCGCGTCAAGGAGTACTACGGCTGGCTGATGGTGCTCCTCGGCGCGATGGTCGGCGTGTTCCTCGCGCGGGACCTGGTCGTCTTCTATATCTGCTTCGAGTTCACGCTGGTTCCGATGTTCTTCCTGATCGCGATCTACGGCGGGGAGAATCGGGCCCACGCCTCGGTCAAGTTCTTCATCTACACCTTTACCGGATCATTGATCGGGCTCGTCGGATTGCTTTATATCGCGTGGCGTCACTCGGTCTTCGCCGGGGACTGGTCATTCGATATCGCGGCGCTGACGGCCTTCGCCGCAAGCGAACTGACCGCACAGGAACAGGCGTGGCTGCTGCTGGCGCTGATGGTGGGCTTCGCGGTCAAGATTCCGCTCTTCCCCGTTCATACCTGGCTGCCGCTGGCGCACACCGAAGCCCCG